>CAYZYQ010000062.1:0-17551 GCA_964482645.1 uncultured Lentisphaeraceae bacterium
AGTGCGGGACCCGCCCGCGCGAGAGTAGGACGCCGCCGGCCTTTTTTATTTTTTTTTGTTCACACATTATCCAACCAGCTGCTTCGCCGGCTGAGAAAGTTCTTTGAAATGGTCACACGCAGACAAGGTCGCGAATGGGCGCTTCAGTTGCTCGTTCAGTTCGACTTGAATCCTCTTCCTTCCGTTTCCGAGGCTATTGATGAGTTTTGGGAACAACAGGCGGATTTGGAGCGTGAGCCTCCTGAGGAGGAGGGTGTTGTGCGTCGGCGTGCCATTTTTACTTCAAAGAATGTTAAGAAACTTGAGTCTCTGGCTCAAATGCGCGACTTTACGGAAACGCGCGTAAAAGGCGTCATGTCTGATCGCGCACGGCTCGATACGCTGATCGAGGGTTATCTGCGCAACTGGTCGCTTTACCGTCTGGGAACGGTCGAACGCAACGTGTTGCGTCTGGGATTCTGGGAATTGACCCATTGTCCCGACATTCCAGCCCCCATCGTCATCAACGAGTGCGTGGATCTGGTTAAATTCTTTTCGGAGACGAAGGGTGGCCGTTTTGTCAACGGCGTGTTGGACAGGTTTTCCAAGAACCGCGTCAATTTGCCGCAGGATTACACGCCGTGACGGATTGCGCGTTTATGCGCCGCGCCTGTGTCTTGGCGGAGAAAAGCCGGGGACACACGCGGCCAAATCCGCCCGTTGGCGCGGTTGTTGTCAAAAACGGTCGGATTATCGGTGAGGGACGCCATCTGAAATGCGGGGGCGATCATGCCGAGGCGGCCGCGCTCAAGGCCTGTTCCGAATCCCCGGCGGGGGCAACGGTTTACTGTACGCTTGAACCCTGTTCGAAGCCGGGGCGTGTTGGTGCCTGTTGTACGGCGCTTGTGGCGGCGGGCGTTGGCAAAGTCATTTGGGCCTGTCCCGACCCAAATCCCAAAAATCGCGGAAAGGCCGCGCGTGTCCTGCGCCGCGCGGGTATCCAAACGGAATGTTGGGCGCAGAGCCGTGTGGTAGAACGGCGGACACTCGCCCAGGAAATTTTCAACTCGACCTTGCGGCCGTTTGCCAAACACGTGACGACCGGGCGTCCGTACGTCTGCGTCAAACTGGCACTCTCGCTCGACGGAAAAATTTGCGACAATGCCGGCACGTCCCAATGGATTTCATCTCCGTCCTCTTTGAAGGAGACGGCCACGTGGCGCGAGACGGCCGATGTCGTGATGGTCGGTGCGGAAACGGTGCGGACAGACAATCCGTCTTTGCTCTGCCATACGAAGCGTAATGACGATCTTTGGCGCGCGGTTGTTTCGCGAAGCGGCCGTCTGCCAGAGGACGCGCAGATTTTTACCGATGCGGCGAAAGATCGGACGCTTGTCTACCGTGATGCCACGACGGCCATCGATGATTTGGGACGTCGTGGATTCATGTCCGTTTTGTGTGAGGGGGGGCTGGGATTGGCCCGTGCTCTCGCCGAGGCAGGGCTTGTTGACGAATGGGTGACGATTCTCTGTCCGATTGTTATTGGGAATCGTCCTCTTGCGGAGGCCGTTCGGTTTCAAACGCTCGTTCCAACATGCCATGGAACGGACGTGTTCGCAACTGGCGTTTCCGATTGTACTTGTTGAATGTTATTCATCGGTGGATGTATGGACAGACTAATTGAGGCGATTTTGGGCGCGGAACACGTGGCTGCGATGACGGGCGCGGGCGTGAGTACATTGTGTGGCATTCCCGATTTTCGTGGACCGCAGGGGTTGTACAAACAGCCAGAGGCGGAAAAGATTTTTGATATCGACTGGTTCGACCGCGATCCGTCGATCTACTACCATGGTTGCCGTGAACTCGTCTACGGGCTTGCGAATTTTGAGCCAGGTCCCGTGCATCGGGCGCTCAAACATTTGGAAGACCTCGGTCGGCTGGACGGCATCGTCACGCAGAACATCGACATGCTCCACCAGAAAGCTGGTTCTTCGTGCGTCTACGAAATCCACGGTTCACCAATCTGTCATCATTGTCGGTGGTGCGGGGCGGCGAAATCGTTTACGGACATCTGCGCCCTAATTCGCGCCGCCGGCGACGATCTGTCTTTCGTGCCACGTTGCCCCTGCGGCGGTGCATTCAAGCCCGATATTACGTTCTTCGGCGAGAACCTACCAGAAGAGGCGTTCGTCAAGAGCCAGGAACTCGTTATTCGCGCAGATGTCCTGCTCGTTCTGGGAACGTCGCTCACGGTCTTCCCCGCGGCGGGTCTGCCACGCCTCACGCTTCAGAAGGGCGGTAAAGTCTTCATCGTCAACGCCCAGCCGACGGCTCTCGACGCTTCTGCGAGCGGCGTCTATCCCGATTTGTCCGCATTCGCCGAACGTGTTTGCGCGTTGCCCCGCTGATCAAGAGGTCGATGCAAGGGAGGTGTATGAACGGGTGGTGGACAAGACTCGTGCCTTTAGTCCAGCGATTTCGGATGCATCCATTTGTGTGAAGCCGAAGCATTTTCGTCCGAGGTCTTTCAGCGACGCGCCGACGAGGTAGAGTTCGCGGTCGTCGAGAATAAGGAAACGGTCATGGAATGCGGAACTTGTCCGTACCGTCAGTCCGCCATATTGCGCGTTAAATTTCGTAATATCGCTTTCGGCAACTTTCCCGCCACGGGGCGACGTGACGACTTCCGCCAACACGCCTTGTCGTTTCTTCGCGAGCAGATCAAGTGTCCCCACATCGACCCAATTGTCAATCAACAGAATTGTCTTCTCCGCTCGTGCGACTAGTTTCGCCACGAGCGAATACGCATCCCACAACTGTCCATTGTAAAAGACGCCTTGAATGGGCGGTAATTCCGTCTTAAGGACAAACGCAATTTGTTCATCATGCTTCATGACCTTGCGCTCAAGGCGTTCCAACCGGTCGTTTACGGCGTATCCGCGTAAAAGATAGTCTTTTAGAACCCTGCTGGCCCATTGCCGAAATCGAGTTCCGGCAATCGACTTCACGCGATAACCAACGGAGATGATTACGTCAAGACTGTATAGCGCAACGGGGCGATCAGAATTTGCAATTTGCAAAAACTGCAAATTGCCCTCTTTGTCCAATTCCTCCTCGCGGAAGATATTCTTGATGTGTCGACTGATGACGGAAACGTCGCGTTGAAAGAGATGACAGAGCTGTGCCTGCGTTAACCAGGCCGTCTCGTTTTCAAGCCGCACGTCCAATCGGAGTGTTTCGTTCGGCCGATAGACGACGATTTGGTTTCCACCCGCGCCGTCACCGAAATCAGTGGTTGCGAAACCATCTTCCGTCAAAGTCTTTTTGTTCGTTTCGTTCCTCATTCAGGGGTTCCAAACTCGGCGATTATGCCGTACCACCGTCCATGTGGAGTACGAAAATACATGAACGTGTTTGCCGATTAGCGTCGTTGGAAGAGGGGCGCCGCGATACGTTGCAACGTCTCGTTGGACTGCAACCGCCGGGCGGCGACGTCTTTGTTGGCGCGGTAGGCCATGTAAACGGCTTGTTGCGCATCCCGCGTCTGCCCACGCGCGTCCCTGACGATGGCAAGTTGCAACCAAGCGTCGGCATCCTGTGGGTGGAGGCGCAACAGGTCGTTCAGACACGTTTCTGCCTCGGCATGGAGACCGCCGTCGGACAGGATGGCGGCAATACCAAGCCGCGCGTTCGGCTGGAGCTCCGGCGGAAGCCGGGGGAGAATCCGCTTCATGGCGTTGGCAGCGTCGCCGCGCTGCCCGCACAGGGACAAAATCTGGCCGGCCCGATAAAGCAAGTCGAACCGGTCGTCATTTGTCAACTCAATCGCCTTGCGTGCGGCATTCGCGGCGGCGGCGTGCTGGCCGATCTTCTGGTAGTTTTCGGCCATGGTGAGGTGTTCTGTTGCGTTGAGCGGCTGTTTGAGCGCCCGCGCCTGGAGCGTGGAAATCGTTTGGGTCACTTCCTGGAGCTGGCGCACGTAGTTGCGCATGGCGTCCGTCCGCGTGTTGTTTGGATCGACGCGATCCGTGTAATCCAACAGGTCGTGGATCGCCGCCCACCGGCGGGCGGGCATTAGGACTTCCTGGGCGTAGCGGAACGTTGCTTCAGGCGACGCGGGGTAGAGCAGCACGGCTTCGCGAAACGCCTGGTCGGCCAGATTGAAGCGTCCGATGCGGGCGTAGAGACCGGCAATGGCGGCGCGGAGTTTGGAGAAACTCTTCTGCGCGGGGAAGTCGCGACGGAACGCGGGGTCGCGCAACAACCGCCGCTGGTACCAGTCCCAGAACTCCATGTCGTTGCGGACGATCGAATCGGTCAGACTGTTCGGGTTCGCGTTGATCTTCATGATCAGGCCGTGCGGCGTGAGGTAGGGGTACATCCACTGGATGACGTACGATTCCTCCACGTAGAACGCATGGCGCAGACGTTCGTGGTCGAACATCATCTTCGTGAGGATGCCGTTGATTTCCATCACGCCGAGCGCCCCCGTCACCTGGACGCGCCCGTTCTCGATACGCAGGTCGCCGTTGGCGGGACGCTTGCCGCTCTGTACCTCGTTCACGTAGACGTTGAACGATTCGGCACTGTCTTCCTTCGACGGAATCCAGATTTCATCGCCGTAGAGGTCGCGTTCGACGGACATGTAGGTATCGTCCGCAAGCGCGTTCTGCGTGATGAGATAGACGTCCGGCCGCACGTTTGCGGAATAGATCATGTACGTGGGAACGAAACGCCCCGGATCGGTGCCGCCGAAGAAAATCGCGTGCGGTTCCATTTCCTCCGGCCATTGCGGGTTGGGCAATGGCTCTTCATTGGCGTCAAGCTCTTCGCGGATGGCGTTCGCACCGCGAAGCTGGTAGTTGCCGAACTGCCAGCCGAAGGTGTGCCCGTTCTGTTCGGCGCTGCCCATGGCGAAGACGAGCCGCTTGTTCGTGTAGTTTTCGTAGACAGGGATGAGCGCCACGCAGCCCGCCGCGACGCACAGGCCGGCGAACGCAAGACGACGCGCGGCCGCGTTGCCGGCGAGGAAGCGATCGATCAGGCGGTTGGCGACGAGGAGACCCACGACGAGGCCGTAGCCAATCCAGAGCGAGAACATGCCGTGCGAGGAGATGAACTTCACCTTCTGGATGAAACCGTCCTGGATGTCGCCCTTCACGCCCGCGAGCGCGACGAGGAAGAGGGACATCAGTGCGAAACAGGCGCCGCAGGCGATGAGCCACTGCTGGAAGACGTTGTCCGCCTCGAAACGGACAGAGAAGGGTAGCTTCCGCGCGAATCCCGTTGGCGCATCGACGTCCTTGTGCACGATCATGCGGTAGACGACAACGCCCTGGCGGACGAGAATCGCGCCGAGACCCACGAGAACGAGCAACGCAAGCAGGAGCAGGAGGAACTTGTCGAGCCGCAACGGCACTTCGCCATCCGTGACATCGAGCAATTCGGAGAAGACGGTCACGAGGCCGGCGACCGCCACGTAGAGGATGGCGGCGATCTTGACGGCAGACACGGCGAACGTCTTGCGCGCGGTCTTCACGGTCAGTTTCCACACGGTGAACGGCAGCAGGGCGAGCGCGGCCGCAACGAGCGTGAACTGCATTCGGAGATCTTGGAAGTAGAAGCCCAGTTGCTTGAGGAAGAGGTCGAACCCACTCCGCGAGAAGAAGTCCGGCATCTTGATAGCCTCGTACTGTCCGCGCATGATGGCGTGCTTGAAACCCTCCCACGTGCGCGGGTAGCCCCAGTTCATCGGCGGGTTGCGGAGATCGGAGACGATGGGCATGTAGGCGTAGAAACTCACGCCGAGTTCTGCGAGGAAGAGCGCCGGCGCGATGGAGCGTCCGCACGGCAGCGCGACGAACGCGAGGCCGAGGATGAGGAAGTTCCAGACGATCGGCCAGATGAACCACCAGCTATGCGGATTGGTGAGGCCGTTCAAGCCACCCTTGGTCAGCAGAATGTGGACGGTGAATTGCACGGCCACGACGGGAATTGCGAACGCGAGACCGCGCGGCGTGGTGAGCGCGAAACCGATGAGGGCGAGGGCGCCCGCGAGGAACATGAGGTGCACTTTGGCGAAACTGAACGCCTCACCCAGATAGCCGTCCGCGCCGGCGGGCGTGAGGCTGCCGGCGATGGCCACGGCGATGAACCCGCAGGTGGCGGCCGCCGCGTACCAGATCCGCAGCGGACGCTTGGCTTCCGCGCCCTCGTTCTCGGATACGGGCGCAAACGCGGCGCCAAGCGAACAGGTACAGGCGGCGGCCAGGAAAATGCCGATCCAGGCGTAGAGCGTCGGTTTCAGAAGCGGCGCGACGGCCGCTTCATGCGGATTGACGCCGGCGTTGGCCCATGTGGCCGCCGAGGCGAAAACGGTTGTGGCCAATGCCATGAACGCCACGCCCGCAAACCCAGTGTAGAGGGCGGCGCGTTGCGCAAAGGTTTTCCGCCGGCGGGCGAGGAAAAATCCGACAAGCGGCGCGGCGACGAGCAGGACACAGCCGATTGTCAGCAGGATTTCGTTGGGGCAGGCGACGGGCGTGTCGATGATGGGGTTGTACTTGTTGATGACGTCCCCGCTCATGAGGTGGTTCGCCTTCATCATCGCGCCAATCTGGAGTACCTTGGCCGTCAAGCCCACGGGGATGAGGATGAGAATGAAGTCGCGGAACATCTGGATGTTACGCAACGCGACGATGATTGCCAGGGGCACGGCGGCGAGGAGCAGCACCTGATAGTTCGTCAGCCCCAGACCGAACACGAATGCCGTGAGCCAGAGGATCTTGTCGGACGGACGGCGCATCCAACGGTAGGAAAGCAGAAAGACGGCCATCAGGAAGAGCGCGTTGAGCGAGTAGATTTCAACGATGGTGGACTGCGACCATTCGACGGGCGAGAACGCGAAGACGAGCGATCCACCAAGACCACCGGCAAGCGACATGATGGCGTTCTTTTTCCGTCGCGCCACGTCGTCCGTCTTCTCCCCTGCCAGCGTGTCGAGCATGTCCGACCCCGACCGGCAGATGAGCATGGCCGTACAGCCCGCCGCGAACGCGCCGGCGACGGCCGAGAACAGGGAAACGGCCCATGCGGGCGTTGGCTGCCCTTGGTAGGTGACCCAGCTGAACAGCCGGCAGAAAATCCAGCTGCAGAGCGACCAGAACGGATAACCCGGCGGATGCGGGACGCCCAGATGGTCCGCCGCCGTGGCAAGTTCGCCCGAATCTTCAAGGCCGACGGACGGTCCGAGCGTGAAGAAATAGACGAGGAACGCGATGAGCGTGGCGCTCCAGAACGCCGTCCAGTCGATACGGCGGAAAAACGCGCCGGGCTTTGTATCAGTCGAGAACAGTTTGCTGAACATGTTTTCTACTCTTTATCTTGTCTTGTCGTGAGGTTTCGGTTGCTCGTGAATGAAACGGAAAAGGGATGGTGTCACCGCGCCCGTGCGACGATGCGCAGGAGTTCCTGCTCGACCAGGGGAATGCCCGACCCGGCGGCGGCCGAAGAAACGAGTTTCTCGCGGACTTTGAGAGTCCGGAAACGCGCCACGCGCAACTCACGCAACGTGAAGTTACGTGCGCTCGCGATTTGCTTCTTCAACAGCCAGGCGTTCTTGCCGGCAGCCGGGCCGATACCGGCCGCATTGAGATCCGCCACGGCGTCGGGCGGCGTCTGGGGACTCCACGCTCCATAGGCCGTCAACCACTTCTGGTCAAGCGCGTCGCGGACGACGATCAGTTCGCGGAAAAATTTTTCGGCGGCATTGGCCAGACGGATGGACTGTCCGTCGTCCCCCGCGAATTTTTGGCACGTAGACACGAGTTTCTGCGCGTTGCGCGTGCCCAGGGCATCCGTCAAATCCCAAGGTTCGGGTTCCTCCCCGCCGACGCAGCAGACCTCGGCCACGTCGGCCTTGGAGACGGGGCGGTCTTCGTCGCCCAGATACGTTTTCAGTTTGGCCAATTCATTGACGATTACGCGCGTGTCCGTTCCGACCGTCGCCAGAAACGCCACGTCGACGCCCGGCGCGAACGCGACGCCCGCTTCGGCCGCCAAATCGGGCAGACGCGCGGCCGCCGTGCGCTGGCGGTCTTGGTTGCGCCCGCCGCCGGCGAATTCAAGGACTTCGGCGAATGCCGCGAACGTTTTGGCGAACACGCTCGTCTTGAGCAGTTTCGTCGCGGTGACAATCAGAACCTGGTTGGCGGGGAGCGGACGCTTGGCGAGATTTTTCGCGAACGCCTCCAGCTGCGTTTTCACGGTCTCTGAAAGGCGTCCGTTGCGTCCGCCGCCCGGCAGAAACGTGACGTTCCGCCACCAGGTGAGTTTGACGGGGTCGAGGAAAGGCGGGGTTTGAATGGAGGCTTGACAGGCCTTGAGCGACGCCAGTTGCGCGTCCATGTTGTCGGCCGCACCGTCAATCGTCTCAATGGCGGTCTGCCGCAGGTCCATGGGCACGGCGGCCTCAAGAATCCTGCGGGCGGCCGTTTCGACGAGGTAGTCGTCCTCGCCATAAACAAGATGGACGTTTGTAGCAGATTTTGACACAACGTGTATTCTACCATATTCTACCTCTGCGCGTGTCCGTATTCATGCGTTTTCGCTCAATCAACGCCCATCTGTCATGTTTGAAACAAGTTTGGTATAATTTCCGACATGAAACTTCTGTCTTTTCTTGTCGGCGTTTGTTTGGCGGGTCGGGTTGGTGCGGATGCGCTGCCCGCGTGGCGGGACGGCGCGTCGTTGCAGTCCTGGGCGAAATGGACGTGCCAGTGTACCGAGGCGCGGTGGACGGACGGCGCGTTGCGCGTCGTCTGCGGTGGTTCGGATGCGCAGATCTACAGTTCCGCGTTCGACATTCCGGCCACGTCCGCGCAGGTCGTCACGTTCAAGGCCAGGGGCAATCGGGGCGGAACGGGCGAACTCTTCTGGATGCCGCCCGGCCAGGGGGCGCGTCAGGCGTGGAGCGTCCGGTTCGAGTGGATTGGCGACGGCGCGTGGCACACGTATCGCGTCCGCCCCTACTGGCAGGGCGAGGGGCGCATTGGCCATCTGCGGCTCGACTTTCCAACGTCGGCGGCGAATGGCGGCGTGTTTGAAATCGCCGATCTGTCGATCGAAGACGTCGGCGACATGGTCGATCTGCCGGCCGACCAGTACACGGGCGTGGCGTTCTCGCTGAGCGCGACGTCGAACGGATTGGGCGAAGTCCACTGGGCGGCCACGGGACGGTCGGGTTTGCAGAAGACCGCGTTCCGCGTGCCGGGCGACGGACGCATCCACCGCTACTTCCTCTGCCTCTCCGACCAGCGTTCGTGGCAGGGGCGGATCACGCAGCTCCAGGTCTGCCCGCCGCCCGGCGCCGCCCGTCCGACGGACGTCGTGCCGGTCCAGGAAACGCCTGACTTTCCGGCGGACTTGTTCGTGCGGAGCGCCTGGATGTCGGATGCGTTCAACCGCGTGGGATCTCCTGTGCCGTTGACGGTGCGGGTTGACAATCTGGGGACGCGGGCGGCGCGGAACGTCCGCCTGACGGCGACGCATCTGCCCGACGGCGTCCGGTTCGTCAACGCGCAGGACTGCGCGGGACGGACGGTGCCCGGCCTCGACGGCACGACGTTCACGCCGGTGCTGGATTGCGCGGCGGCGGGGTCGTTCACGGCCGTCTTCGCCGTGCAGGACGATGCCGGCGGTGCGACGACCGTGTCGGTGCCCGTGACGGTGCTGCCCTCGCTCAACCTGCCGAAAGCGTCCTACGTGCCGCCGCCGCAGCCCGTGGCGACGGACTACGACATCGCCGCGCTCTATTTCCCCGGCTGGGACCGGGTGGAGGCCTGGCAGCGCGTGTGGAAGGTCTGTCCCGAGCGTAAGCCCGTCCTCGGCTGGTATGACGAGGCGAATCCGGAAGTCGTCGACTGGCAGATCAAGTGGCTCGTCGAGAATGGCATTCGCACGCTCTACGTGGACTGGTACTGGAGCCGCGGCAGCCAGCATCTCGACCACTGGGTCAAGGCGTTCCAGAAAGCGCGTTATCGCGGTTTCATGAAGTGGGCGATGATGTGGGCGAACCACAACGCCCCCGGCAGCCACTCCGTGGAAGACCAGCGGAACGTGACGCGCTTCTGGATCGAGAACTACTTCAACACGCCCGAATATCTGCAAATCGACGGCAAGCCCGTCGTGTGGATTTGGAGTCCGCAGAACATGGATCGCGACGTCGCGGACGGCGGCTGCCGCCGTCTGCTGGAGGTTTCCCGCGAGATGGCGAAGGCGGCGGGCTACAAGGGCATCCACTTCATCGCGATGAAATGGCCGGAGGCGGACTGTTCGCCGAAGACGATCCAGACGTACAAGGACATGGGGTTCGACATGACCGGCATCTACCACTTCATGGATCCGGGCGCGTACGAACCACGCGACCGCCGTTTCTCCTACACGACCGTCGCGCGGGCGAATCCCGAGAACTGGCGCGCCCAGCACAAGTCCGGCATCCTGCCGTTTCTGCCGAACCTCTCGACCGGATGGGACGACCGCCCGTGGAACGACCACTGCGAAATCTACGGCAAGAACGCGGCGGACTTCCGTCGCATCTGCGAGGCCGCGAAGAAGTTTGCGGACGAGACGGGCGTCCGTCGCCTCTGCCTGGCGCCCCTCAACGAATGGGGCGAGGGCTCCTACGCCGAGCCGAACGCCGAACACGGATTCGGCTTCTACGAGGCCGTGCGCGACGTCTTCTGCAAAAAGCCCGCGCAGGGGTGGCCCGTCAACTACGCGCCGAAGGACGTCGGGCTTGGGCCGTACGACCTGCCGCCGCCGAAACCGCCGCGGACGGTGACCGCCTGGTCGTTCACGAACGGCGACGCACAGGAATGGTGGCCGCTGATGGGCGTGGCAGACTGGACGGCGACGGATACGGGGCTAACGTTCCGCACGACGACGCACGATCCGGCGATTGCCGCTTCCTTCCGTCCGTTCGACGCGAAGGCGTTTGCGAAAGTCGTCGTGCGGATGAAAGTCGAGGGGGGCGGCGAGACGTCCGCGCAGTTGTTCTGGTCTGGCCCGCAGACGCAGGTGCGCGAGACGGCGAGCGTGTCGCATCCCGTGCCGGCGGACGGGCAATTCCACGATGTCGTCTATCCCGTGGCGAATGTCCGCGCCTGGCGCGGGCGCGTGAACCATTTCCGTTTCGATCCAGCCACACGCCCCGATTTGAAGATCGTCGTCCAGTCGATCCGCTTGGAAAAATGAGAGCTGTTGCCTAGGTCTCGTGGATGGTTGTCGGCACGGCAAATCGGTTTGTGGTATAATAACATTTCATCTTTTGATAAGACGAGAAGACAAGACTATGATGGACAAGCGCTACGACGCCAAGGCCTGCGAGGCCAAATGGTATCCGATCTGGGAGAAAAACGGCTGTTTCCACGATGAGCCGGGCCACGGGAAACCGTATTCCGTCGTTATCCCGCCGCCGAACGTGACGGGCATCCTCCACATGGGCCACGCCCTGAACCAGACGATTCAGGATGTCCTCGTGCGCTGGCACCGGATGCGCGGCGACAACACGCTGTGGCTGCCCGGCACGGATCACGCGGGCATCGCCACGCAGAACGTCGTCGAAAAGGCCCTCCGCAAGGAGGGTAAGCGCCGTCAGGATCTTGGCCGCGAGGCGTTCGTCGACCGCGTGTGGGAATGGAAGAAGCAGTACGGCGGCACGATCGTCCACCAGCAGCGGATGCTCGGCAACTCGACCGACTGGCAGCGCGAGCGCTTCACGTTCGACGAGGGCTGCTCGAAGGCCGTCGCGAAGGTTTTTGCGCAGCTTTTCGACGAAGGGCTGATCTACAAGGGCAACTACATCGTCAACTGGTGTCCGCGCTGCGGCACGGCCCTGGCGAACGACGAGGTGGAGCACGAGGCCAACCACGGCCATCTCTGGTACGTGCGCTATCCCGTCGTGGGCAGCGCGAAGGGCGTGGCGGGCGAGCTGAATGCGGACTACATCGTCGTCGCGACGACGCGCCCGGAGACGCTGCCGGGCGACACCGCCGTGGCCGTCAACCCGAAGGACGAGCGGTTCGCCGCGCTCGTCGGCAAGAAGGTCGTCCTGCCGCTCACGGGGCGCGAAATCCCCGTGCTGGCCGACGACTACGTGGAAAAGGAGTTCGGCACGGGCATCGTGAAGATCACGCCCGCGCACGACCCGAACGACTTCCTCGTCGGCAAGCGCCACGGGCTTGAGGAAATCAACATCATGACGGACGACGGCCACATGAACGAGCTGGCCGGCGCGAAGTACTGCGGCATGGATCGCTTCGAGTGCCGCAAGGCGCTCGTGGCGGATCTTGAGGCGGGCGGTTTCCTCGACCACATCGAGGACTACGACAACCAGGTGGGGCACTGCTACCGCTGCAAGGAAGTCGTCGAGAGCCGCCTCTCCAAGCAGTGGTTCGTCAAGATGAAACCGCTTGCCGAGCCCGCCATCGAGGCGGTGAAGAACGGCAGCGTGAAGTTCGTGCCCGACCGCTGGTCGAAGATCTACTTCAACTGGATGAACAACATCCAGGACTGGTGCATCTCCCGCCAGCTCTGGTGGGGGCACCGCATCCCCGCCTACTACCTGCCGGCGGCGGAAGGCGAAGAGGCGAAGTTCGTCGTCGCCGAGACGCCGGAACTCGCGCTGGAGAAGGCGCGGGCGATTCCCGGCTTCGAGACGGTCGAGATGAAGGATCTCAAGCAGGACGAGGACGTGCTGGACACGTGGTTCAGTTCCTGGCTGTGGCCGTTCTCCACGCTCGGCTGGCCGGAGAAGACGGCGGATCTCGACTACTACTATCCGACGACGGATCTCGTCACGGCGCAGGACATCATCTTCTTCTGGGTGGCGCGCATGATGATGGCCGGCATCCACTTCATGGGGCGGCCGCCGTTCGCGAACATCGTCATCCACGGCATCGTGCGCGACGCGCAGGGCCGCAAGATGTCGAAGTCCCTCGGCAACTCGCTCGACCCGCTTGAAATCATCGACGCCTATTCCGCCGACGCGCTGCGCTTCTCGCTCGCGCTCATCACGTCGCTTGACTGCGACACGAAGGTGGACAAGTCCAAGTTCGAGATCGGCCGCAACTTCTGCACGAAGATCTGGAACGCGGCGCGGTTCATGCAAATGCAGGCCGAGGCGAACGGCTTCGACCTCGCGGCGGCGGCGCCGATCGACGGCGCGGCTCTCTCGTCCGACGACCGCCACATGCTGATGGCGTGCGAAAAGGCCTGCGCGAAGGTGAACGACCTCCTGGCCAAGTACCGCATCCAGGACGGTGCGCTTGCGGTCTACGACTTCTTCTGGACGCAGATCTGCGACTGGTACGTGGAGTATTCCAAGGACGCGCCGAACAAGGCGGCCGCGTTCGCGATTCTGCGCGACGTCTTCTGGAAGGCCCTGCGCCTCCTCCATCCCTACATGCCGTTCGTCACTGAAGAGGTCGCCCACCAGCTGGGCTTCCTCAAGGACGGCGAGACGATTCAGCGCGCCGCGTTTCCGACGGGCTACGCGGACGCCGACCGCGCGGCGTGGGGATTGACGGACGCCATCTACGACTACGTCGAGGCCAAGCGCGAAATGATCACGTCGCTCCGCGCCCTTCGCGCCGAGTACAAGGTGAATCCCGCCGCGTTCGTGAAGGTGACGATCCAGTGTCCGGACGAGGCGGTAGCCGCGCAGGTCACGGCGGACGTCGAGACGCTCAAGAAGGCGTTTCGCGCCGAATGCGTGGACGTCGTCACGGGTGCGGCCGAACTCGCGATGCCGGGCGTACTTGGCAAGCTCGGCACGGTCTACCTTTCGCTAGAAGGGCTTGTCGACAAGGCGGCCGAGGCGAAGCGCGTCGCGGCCGAACTCGCGAAGACGCAGGGCTTCATCAAGTCGATCGACGCCAAGCTCGGCAACGCGAACTTCGTCGCCCACGCCCCCGCCGCGATTGTCGAGGGGCAGAAGGCGAAACGTGCCGAACTTGAGGCGAAGATCGCCCAGCTGGAGAAGCTCGCAAAGCTCTTCGCCGTCTGAACACGCATCAGGGTCTCGCGCCCCGTCATTTGAAGAAGAAGGATTTGACCATGAAGAAAACCGCCGTTCCGCCCATGAATGTGGTGCAGAAGATTATCGCCGCCCACCTCGTGGAAGGCGACCCCGCGAAGGATCTCGAACTCGGCATCCGTATCGACCAGACGCTCACACAGGACGCAACAGGCACGATGGCCTATTTGCAGTTCGAGTCGATGGACGTGCCGCATGTCCGCAACGAACTCGCCGTCTCGTACGTCGACCACAATACCGTCCAGATCGGATTCGAGAACGCGGACGACCACGACTTCCTCGCGTCCGTTGCGAAGAAGTTTGGCATCGTCTACTCCAAGTGTGGTAACGGTATCTGCCACCAGCTGCACCTCGAACGTTTCGGCAAGCCGGGCAAGACGCTGCTGGGGTCGGACAGCCATACGCCCACGGGCGGTGGCATCGGCATGATCGCCATCGGCGCGGGCGGCATCGACATTGCCGTTGCGATGGCCGGCGGCGCGTTCCACATTCCCACGCCGAAAGTGCGCGGGATTCGCCTTGAGGGCAAACTGCCGCGTGGCTGTAGCGCGAAAGACGTCATTCTCAAGGTTCTCGAAAAGTACGGTACGAAGGGGAACGTGGGTTGGATCTTCGAGTATTTCGGTCCGGGCGTGAAGACGCTCGACGTGCCGAGCCGTGCCACGATTACGAACATGGGCGCGGAACTTGGCGTGACGACGAGCGTCTTCCCCAGTGACCGTGTGACAAAGCAGTTCCTCGAAGCCCAGGGGCGTGGGGCGGATTGGACGGAACTCGTGGCCGACCGTGGCGCCGCCTATGACGATGTGTTCACGGTCGATCTCTCGAAGATCGAACCGCTCATGGCCGCGCCGCACTCGCCCGGCAACATCGTCACGGTGCGCAAGATGAAGGGAACGCGCGTCAACCAGATCATGATTGGCTCGTGCACGAACAGCTCCTACCGCGACATCCGCACCGTCGCCCTCTACTTGAAGGGCAAACACGTAGCCGAGGATGTGGAAGTGGGCATCGCCTGCGGGTCGCGCCAGGTCGTGAACATGCTCGCCGAAGATGGTTCTCTTGCGATTCTCGTCAAGGCCGGCTGTCGCATTCTCGAAAACGCCTGTGGTTTCTGCATCGGCGCCCACATGAGTCCGCGCACGGGTGCGGTTTCGCTTCGTACGAACAACCGTAACTTCGAGGGCCGCAGCGGCACGAAGAGCGCCCAGGTCTATCTTGTCAGCCCGGAAACGGCCGCTGCGTCCGCGCTCACGGGCAAGGTCGAAGATCCGCGCAAGACGCCAGTGGCCGCCGTGCCGGCGCCGAAGGAATTCCCGATTGACGACGAGATGTTCCTCTATCGCAAGACGGCCGGCAAGGGCGTTCGTGCGACGAAGATCGTTCTGGGACCGAACATCGCGCCCGTGCCGAAAGGGCAGCCGCTTGCGGCGTCCTATCCGGCCGTTTGCGCGATCAAGGTGGGCGACAAGATTACGACCGACCACATCATGCCGGCGGGCGCGCGTTTGAAATTCCGGTCGAATGTGCCGCAGTACGCGAAGTTCGTCTTCGAGCCGTGCGACCCGAAGTTCCACGACAATTGCCTTGCCAACGTTGAGGCCGGCAAGGTGAATGTGATTGTGGCGGGCGAATCTTACGGACAAGGCTCCAGCCGCGAACACGCCGCGCTCTGTCCGATGTACCTCGGCGTGAAAGCCGTCATTGCGAAGTCGATCGAGCGCATCCACCGCGCGAACCTCATCAACTTCGGCATCGTGCCGTTCGTCTTCGACGATCCGAAAGCGTACGACGCCGTTTCGGCGGGCGACGCGCTGGAGCTTGTCGACATTCGTGCGGCGGTCGAGGGCGACGGCAAGGTGACGGTGAAGACGCCGAACGGCACGTTCACCGCCACGGCCACGCTGTCCGATCGTGAAAAGCACCTGCTCCTCTGCGGCGGACTTTTGGCGTCGCTCAAATAGGGCGGGCGTGGGCGTCCTCCTGCCAGCGGAACGGCGCACGGGCAAGGGCCGGGTTTTCTTGGCCCTTGTCTACGCGCTTTTGGTGCTGGGCGGTGTGACGATGGTGTATCCATTCATGGTGATGCTGTCCGCCAGTGTCTCCACGTCCTACGACTACCATCGCCATGCGCCCGTTCTAAAAGCGTTTTGGAATCGGGGCGACCGGTTCATGCGGTCGATTGCCGCGAACTTCCCCCGTTTTCCCCGCGAAGTCTTTCCGGACGCGCCCGCCGCCTGGGGCAGTTGGATTTCGGTGGCGAAGGATCCGGCGGGCGTGGCGGCGTTTGCCGCGAAACATCTGGCGCCCGCCGAGACGAATCGCGCCGTCTTTCTGGACTGGAAGACGAAGGCGCAGGCGTTTCGCGAACGGACGCTCGCCTGGGATCTCGACTACACGACGTGTGCTTACGACGCGCGTGACGTAGCGCCATTCATCGCGTCGCAGACGACGCTGGATGAAATCAATCGCACGTGGCCCGTGCGCTACAGGAGTTTCTTCGACATCTCCTTCACGGCGGAATCAAAACTCGCGCTGGATCATGCCTCCTGGAAGCCGCCCGTCGGCAATCCGAAGTACGACGCCTGGTGTGCGCTCAAGGATTTCTACCGTCAGCGCATGGCGGAACGCGGCGACTACGTGTGTCCGACAATGCCGTTTCCACTTGCCGGAAAGGGTGGCGAGGGGCTGCCGGAAGCGTTGGCCGTCCAGTTTATCGAACACGGCAACCGCGACTTTTATCGTTCGCTGACCGCGAACTACCGCCTCGTAGGGCAATACCTCTTCCAACGCGGGCGGGCGTTTGCGAATACGCTGATACTTGTGGTGCTCTCGATTCTCGCGCATCTGACGGTCAACCCGCTCGCGGCCTACGCGCTCTCGCGTTTCCGCCTGAAGGGGACGGAGCGGATTCTGCTCTTTCTCCTCGCGACGATGGCGTTTCCGACGGCGGTGACGGCGATTCCCGGCTTTCTGCTTGTACGCGACCTGGGGCTTCTGAACACGCTGGCCGCGCTCGTTCTACCGACGGTGGCGAACGGGATGTCGATTTTCATCTTGAAGGGGTTCTTCGATGCGTTGCCGCGCGAACTTTACGAGGCGGCGGCCATCGACGGGGCGTCCGAGTGGACGGTCTTCCGCAAAATCACGTTGCCGATGACGACGCCGATTTTGGCGGTGAACGCGTTGAACAGTTTCGTGGCGGCGTACAATTCGTGGGAGTGGGCGTTTCTCGTTTGCCAGAAGGAATCACAGTGGACGCTGGCCGTGTGGTTGTACCAGATGAGCCAGCAGATGGGCGGACGTCCGTGGTGCGTGATGGCGGGATTCGTGCTGGTGTCCATTCCGACGGCGGTCGTGTTCTTGGCCTGTCAGAAGGTGATTCTGCGTGGCATCGTCCTGCCGAGCATGAAGTGACGCCGTTTTCTCGCAGACCTGCCGTCGTTGTGATGTTACGGTGTGGATGAGAGTCGACCA
>CAYZYQ010000063.1:0-17429 GCA_964482645.1 uncultured Lentisphaeraceae bacterium
TGCGCGTCCGCCGAAAGGCCGGGCAGCACGCCGTCGCCCTCCAGGGCGAAGCGCATCTCGAATTCGCGCAAACGCGCGTCGTCCGCGTTGAAGGAAATGTTGGTGGAAACCTCCGTGTCGGCATGTTCCGGCATCGTCGGAGGCGGCACGACGATCGTCCTTGCCATGGCCGCTCCGGCAGACAGCGCGGCAACTACGAACAACATCATACGCCCCATGCCGCCGGCATAGGGACGGATTGGCGAGACACTCCCCGCCAGAGGAAACGTGCGTCTCTCGCTCATTCGGCTATTTCCCTTTTATGAAAGTGACCGAAAGTATACCATATTTTGGCCGCGATCTCAATTATTGGGAAAATTTGGAGATTTCCATTTTCCCTCGGCGAACGAAGCGCCGCGCCGGGTTGCATCATGCGGGCGCGGAAGTTCGTTGCTTTCGCAGCGGGGAGTTCTGGAGTCCCGGAGTTCGGGGGGAATTGTGGAACGACCTCGCGTCTCCAAGCCTCTGAAACTCCCAGTGGCGAAAGCAACAACACCTCTACGGTGCAACGTGAAAACCGCAACGTCGCCCTTTGTTTACAGGGGTTCGGCGATTTTCTTGTCCAAAAAATTGGGGTATCTCCAACCCCGTAAATTATTTAATTCTGTTGTTTCAAAAAAAAAACGTCGAATCGTCTAAAAACGTGATTGATATGAACATCTCCTTACTGCTCACACGTCTGCAATCGAACACGCGCATCAGAAAGAACAAAGGCCCGCTCCAATCCGAGCGGGCCTTTGTGGCGCAAGGCGCGTGACAGCGCACTTACTTCTTCGGGCAGGGCTTCTTGCAGCACGGACCCGACACGACTTCGACGCCCGCCAGTTTCGCCGGATAGCCGGTCATCTCGACCGTCGTACGATCCCAAACGAAGTAGTCCGTCGTCGTGGCCGTGTAACGCGCACCGACGATGGAATCGCACTTGGCCGCATCGCAAGCCTTCGAGTAGGCGCCATTTTTCGCACGGCCGAGCGAACCGAACGAGAGGAAGTCCGACGTCTGGTCGGAGAAATGCGTCACTTCGGGATCGCCAATCGTGAAGAGACCGCAGATGCCGATAACCGTGCACTTGGACGACACGGTCTTGTCCGACACCGTGTACTTTTCATGGATGCAATCTTTGCAGACACGCGGCTTCAGACACGCATCGCCGCCATCGTTCTTGTGCACCGAAATGCAGCCGCAGACCAACGCGGCAAGCGCCGCCGCCATCATCACTTTCTTCATGTCATTATCCTTTCTTCGACCCACCATTTTTCATGGCCGAAACCGTGGGCGAATCCCAGTCATGCTCCGCCCATTCGCTCGGACATCCCCTTCAAAACCGACGGATTATCTTTAGTCTACCACATTCCCATTCTCTTTCACAACCAGCAAATCGCAGGGATGCGACATCCTACTGTGCGGCGGGCAGAGGCAGGGCGAGTCGGAAGCCGATGCAGTTACTCTGGAAGGACAGCTCGTGGGCGTCGCGAAAATCCGAACGGCAAGTATCCGCGACGAGCCAGACACGTCCTCCGTGAACGTGAAATCGAGCGACCACGCGGCCTCGCAGGAACGCCCGGACGTCCACGAGACCCAAACGCATTCGCGGGTGACGAACAGGGCGACCGCCCCACGAAGTACGGCGGAATCCTACAATCCAATGAGCTGGCACATAAACGAGAGGATGGTCAAGCCACCTACTTGGTCACGGGTACGGGAATCACGTACACGGTCGTGTCGGATTTCGTGCCGGCGTAGTAGGTCAGATAATGCACGCCGTTCTGCACCGTGGCGTTGACGTTCCCCGCGTCCCACGGACGCTCCTCGCCGCCAAACGCCACCCCCTCGGGATCCGGCCACGACATCGGATGGTCAAACACGGCGTCCGCCTTCACCACGCGCCGCTTCACCACGCCGCGCCCACGCTCGTAATAGTAGTTCGTCACAAGCCCCGTCTTCGGGTCATAGACGAGCGACGGCGTGGACGCCAGCACGTCGCGGATGTTCGTCCGCCGCCGCGTCCACGTGACGCCGCCGTCGGTCGAGGTCAACTGGAACTGGCTCGCCAACGACCCGCCGCCGTTCTCCGTCCGCGCCACGGCCAGAATGCGCCCGCCGCCAAGATGGACGGCGGACGGCTCGGTCGGCAGTTCGCCCTTCGTCGCCACGCGCTCGACCGTCTTCTGAACCCACGTGACGCCGTTGTCCGCACTCGTCAGCGTCCCCCAGGCGTGCTTGCCGTTTTCCTTGTAGTCCGTCGCGAACCACAGCGACATCAGCCCGGCGGGCGTGTGGAAGACGTCCGTAATCTGCATCGGGAACGGATCCAGCGCCGGCACGGCGATTTTCGTGAACGTCACGCCGTCCGTCGTGCGGTAGAGTTCATGGCGCGACTTCGGTCGACCGATGCACCGCACCCAGAACAGCGCCGCGCCCTCCAAATCAAGCCCCTTGCCGATCATCACCTCGCCGGCCTGCGGGTCCGCCGCAAACGCGACTTCGGGCGTCCACGTCCGCCCGCCGTCCGTCGACGTCCGCGCACAGGCGTCGCGCCGCCCTTCGCCAATGTCATGCCCCGACCCGCGACTGTACGTGCAGACGAGCCGGTCGCCCAGCGCCTGGATCATCGGCCACGAGTTGTAGCCGGGCCGGTCTTCGACCACGACGGCCTTCGGCGGCGCGGCGAGGGGCGTCACCTTCACCTGCACCACTCCCTCCGGGCGGACGTAGGTGTCGCCCGCGTCGTCGGGTTCGCGCTGGATGCGCACCGCGAGCGGAACGCCCGGCTGCACGATGCGGCAGCCGTCCAGCACCGTCGTGTGCAGCGTCTTCGCCGCAGACGGAATCGGCGTCCGCACGGGCTTCCCCTCCGTCCCCTGCGCCGCGAGCGTCCGCCCCGGCACGAGCGAGGCCAGATGGACGCGGTAGACGGCGGCCTGCGCATTCGTCGTCGCGTCTTCATTCATCGTCAGAATCTCGACCCGCACCGCCGCGCAGTCGGACGGCAGCGGCGGCGTCACGCCGGCGATGGACTGCCCGACCTGTCCGCCCGACAGCGACCAGACCGGCACGGCCGCCGCGCCCTGCCGCCACGTGACGAGCGACGGATTCCCCGTCGCGAGCGTCAGGTCGCCCGCGTTCAAATAGACGGGCGTTCCCGCCGCGTGGACCAGCCCCGTGGCCAGTACGGCCCAACCAAACCAACTCTTCTTCATGACAAGCCTTTCCAAATCTTCAACCGAAAACAATGCCACCATTATACAAAATCGCCCGACACGTTCAACGCAGAATGAACACCGTGCCACGTGGCGGCGTGTAGAGGAAGTCGTCGGGTTCGCGGACGCCCGACGAAAGCCGCCACAGGTCGAACGCACCGATGAACGTCTCGTCTTCGACCGACGACCCCAGCGTCAAATCACCCGCCGAGAAATAGTCCGCGTCCGGCGCGGGCGCGCGCAGATTCGCCAACGTGCCGCACAGCCGTCCGTCGACGTAGAGACGCCACGTCGTCAAGTCGTGGACAAGCGCCAGATGCGTCCAGACGCCCGCCAGACCCGTCGCGTCGTCCAGCAGGACGCCATCGGCGTAGGGCGTGTTGGGCCAGCGGCCACACGCCCGCAAACGCACGTTCGGCGTCGCCTCCGACTTGTCGATGAAGAGCCGAATGCCGCCCGTCGGCGAATCGGGGCGGCCGACCTGGAAGATCGTTTCATCGGCCGTGCGGGCGTTGTCCCATTTGACCCACCCCTCCACGGTGAACGTCCGCCCCGGCTCCAGCGCCAGCCCTCGCGCCGGCGATACGAGCGCGGCGCCCGACGCAAGCGACACCGATCCGCCGTTGAAACGCGAATGCCCGCCGAACCCGTCGCCCAGCTCGGCGATGCGCGGCACGAACGGACGTGCAGCGGCGGCGGCCCCCACCGTTCCGACAGACGTGAAGCCGTAATCCGCGTCCAGCCAGCACGAGAGATCCGCCGTCCCCGCCACCATGTCCAACGGCCAGTAGGCGCGCGTGACGGCGGATGTCATGATAGGCGTCGTCGGCACGGCGCACAGAAACGCCTCCGGCGGGCGGACGCCCCTGCTCAGGCGCACGGACGACATCAGCCCGCGCAGGGAGTTGTCCTCACGCCAATGGCGGCCGCCCAGCAAGAGCAGTCGTCCATCCATCGACGGCGTGACCGTCCGTTTCGCCCGCGCCGCAGCGCCTTTCTGAACTCCGTCGATGAAGAGCCGCCAGACGGAATACGGCTCGCCATCCTCCATCTCGAACGCATGTACGAGCGCCAGATGATGCCAGACGTCCGACGCAAGATCGCCGGGCATCGTCCCCGCAAATGGCGTATCCTTCAATTCGCTTCCGAACAGATTCTGCCAGATGACGAATCCCTTGTCCACCGCATAAAAGAAGCGGACGGAAACGCCTTCTCCGGCGTCGGACAACGCGAAAAAGACCTCCTGACCGCCGTTCGCGGAGGACTCGCGCATAAAATAGCATTCCAACGTGAATTCCCCACCTAGCGCGGCGAGCGCGGTCTGACTCCCCGTGACAAGGCTTGCACGCTTTCCGGGACCGTCGGTTCCGTCGCGGAAACGGACACTGCCATTCAACGTGCGAGCCGGATCGCCGCGAAACGCGGCCGACGTCTCGGGATTCGAGATGGACGGAGCAACGCCCGACACGCCACGGGCGCAGTATTCGCGCGTCGTGAACGTCCCATTTCCATCCAGCGTATCGTACATGCCGTCGAGAAGATGATACGTCCCGACCACGTCGCGCAAGTCGAAGTACGCCCCGTTCACCACGTTCAGCGGCCAGAGCGCCAAAACTTCCGTCGCCGCCGTTCCATTCGTCGCGCACATGAACTGCGCGGGTGACAATGCGGCGCCGGACACGCGCATGCAGTCCATACACCCCGTGAAGCCGTTGCCAATCCCCGCCATACCAGGACGGTTCAGCATGACGAACATCGGTGTTTCGCTCCGTACGTCCACTGTACGTCCGTTATCGATCCACCCGGTCGAAACGCCATCGAGAAAGAGTTCCCACCGGCCATATCCGGCCGCACCACCGTCGTGGTCGTAGACGAGCGCCACGTGCCGCCATGTCTCATACCAGCCCGATACGTCGACGGGGAAAGCCACGTTGGCGCACAATTCGCCCTGATCGTCAACCGCATAGAGGTCAAACTGTGCCGTTAGATCCGGCCTATATCGCAATTGGAGGGCCCACCCGGTTTCAAAGGCGTGGCGCGTTCCGAAGAGGAACATGGGAAAGGCCGCAGACGTGTCGCGCCCAACTACGCGCGGCGCAATCCAGCCTTCCACCGTGAAGTCGTTCGTCAGCGACAAGTACGTCCCCACGCCGTTGTTCAGAAGTATCCCATGCGAAACGGCGCCCTGAACGCAGCCCGCGTTTCCGTTGGGCAGCGCAACCGTCGCGTTGGGCGGATTCACGAACGCGGCGTCCGCGCACGGTGCGATCCGGTTCGCGGCATATTCCGTCGTATTCGTCCAGAAGCCGCCTGACAGAGCCGCGTCGCCCACGACGTCGTGACTGTCGATCGCCCCCGACTCCGTCACGTCCAGCGGCCAGTAGGCGACCGTCTCAAACGCGGGCCGCGCCGTCCCCGCATCGCCCGCGCAGAGGAATTTGTCGGGAGACAACGCCGCATCCGACAGCCGCCAGTAGTCGAACAGAGCTTTCGAGGCTCGACCGCCCACACGTGCGCCGATCTCAAAGCGTCCGTCCAGCAGAGGCTGTCCCTCTTCGACATCGCCCGTGCACTGCCCCAGCTGCACCCCGTCCAGATAGAACGTCCAACGTTCGCGATTGCCGCCGGCGGCTTCATGGACGAGCGCCAGATGACGCCACCCGTTCGTCATCGCCTCAAGATCCTCCTGCGCATAGCGGTAGAGCACGACGTTGTTAATTCCTGCCTGGGCGTAGACGTGCCAATGGAAGGCGTCGACTCCTTCTCCGGGCGCGCGGAACGACAGCATCCACCGCTGATTGGCGCTTTGACTGCCATCATATCCGCCGACGATGAACCACCAGTCGTTCGACGCGGGCAGGTCGGCGAACTTCAACCATCCTTCGATCGTGAAATCGCGGTCGCGTGCGACATGGCGGCACAATGCACCGCCCGCGTTGAAGAGGCACGGCGACCCGCCGACAGATCGAACAGCCGATTCATTGGCGCGTTCGACCATGTGGAACGCCGCGTCGGGATTCGGCGGGAGTCCCCAGTCCACGCCCAAAGCCTCCACCGTGGCAGACGCCCCCAACGACAGATTGTTCGTTGAATCGATGAGGCATCGACCGTCGAACGAGCCGTCGTCCCGCTGTTCCAGCGGCCACAACGCAACCGTTCGAGCCTCCCCCAGAAACGCCCCCGCGCCGCACACGACAACGAAAAACGCACCCCGCCACCGCCGGACCATTCTGCCAATGCCTATCTGCATCTCGTTCACCTTTCCGTTTTCACATCGAATGAGATGAAACGCCAATCATTCCATCGGCGGAAATTATAGCCATTTTTTTTTCTGCCTGTCAACCGTCGTAGAAATTTCTGATGCTCCAGAATTTACGGCATCTGCTCGCAGACGATCTCTTCAAGCGTGTACGTCACCTGCGTTTCCCATTCGAGTATCCCAACCGAGGCCGATGGCGGCGGCGCGATAGTGGAATGAAACCGCTGGACGGTTTTGCGGATTCGCCTGTTGCGGTAGGCATGGGCGTTCAACACGCGGATTACGCCGGCGTAAGTGTTGGCCGTGAAGCGGGTCCTCCGTCCACCTGTCCCCACCCCACTCGCGACGCGTAGACGTCCCCCCCGCCGAAATGTGAACGGCGCTTCCTTCTTCGCGAAGCAGGGGAGGCCGGCGGTTTCCGGCCTCCCTTTTTTTCTAATTTCAGTCGGCATCATTCGCGGAACCGGCGGGATGTAGTTCAACGCACAGTTCTTTCGTTCCCGTCCAGTCGTAGACGCACTCCACCGAACCCTCGTACCGCCGTCCGTCTTTTTGGTAGATCAAACGGGCCACGACGGGGAAGCCATCCGCCTTGTCCTTGTCGTACAGCGCCGTCGGTTTCTCGCACTGGACAAACGTCTCTTTGAACCCTCTGATTGGAATGACCTGAGCGTTGACATCCCGTCCGGCAAGCGTCGCCCGAATGACGAGATGGCGCCCCAGACGAGTCTGCGCCAGATCGAACAACCCTTTGGCCTCCACATCGCCGGGCAAGATTTCCAGAACCGCGTTCGCCCATGTCTCCACGGCATTCCAGTCCTCGTGAAGTTTCGCCAAACGCGCCGACAGCAGACAGCGCCGCAACTCGCGTTCCATTTTCCGACTGTTTTCAGGTGGCAGCCCGGCAAGCGTGGAAGCCTCCCGTCCCGCCTCCTTTTCGTAGACGATCACGATTCCGCTGGCGTCCACAATCGACTGCACCGCATCGGTGAACCGCATCGCACGTCCTTCGTCGAACTGCAACGCTCGTACGACGCCCGGCGGCAGGAACGCCTTCACCGAAGACAGTTTGATGGCGTAGGAAACATTGTCCGCACCACGGAACTTCGCCACCGCAACCCCGACGACGTTTCCCCGTTCGTCCGCGACCGGCCCGCCCGAATTGCCGGGTTGGATGGGCGCGTCTATCTGGTACAAGTCTTCCTGCCCCTTGAATCCCGTCTGGCTGCTGACAATGCCCTTCGTCACCTTCACCTCCAATCCCATTTTGTCGATCAGAGGGTAGCCGGAAGTGAACACCGTCTGTCCGACGGAAGCTGTGTCTTCTTTCGAGAAGCGGGCCGGTTTGAACCGTTCGCCCGCCACTTTGAGAAGTGCCAAATCCCCGTTTTTGCTTTTCGCGACGATTTCGGCGATATACGGTTTGCGTTTCCAAACCACGACGACTTCCTCGGCACCGTCGATGACATGGTGGTTCGTCACGAAGTAGCCGTCGCACGTGACGAAGAAACCCGACCCGTTACCCGCCCAATGCGTCTGCCGCCGGGTCGCGCGTGGCGTCAACGAGTTGAAGTCATCAATTGTGATTTCATCGTCCGTTTTCGAGTCTGGCGCGGAGCTTGAACCGGCGGCCGGTTTGGGTTCAGAACGACCGTTCAAATCGCCCTTCCGCCCGCCATAGGCCAGCACACATACGGAACAACGCCTCACAAGTTCCAACATGTCCGCCGCAGCCGTCCGCCGACTGGACAAAAAGACCAGATGTGTCCGGGCGGCAAGGGGAAGATCGGTGTAGACGCTCTTCCAGTTTAAGACGCGGTTGATGCTTCGCTTTTTCTCGCCCACGCCCAACAACATCCCCTCGCACAGCCCGTGCGCGTTGACGACGATGGCCCCCGATTGTTCCGGCAACACGGGGAAATAGACTTCGTACTCCCGCTTCGACACGCGGCTGATCACGCCGCGCGTAAGCTTCTCGGTGAGACCGTACTCGTCCGAAACGGCAAAACCGCCCAGCGTCATCAGATCGCCCGCTTTGCAGGACGTCCCCTGCGCAATCACCGTACAGGGGAAAGACGGCCCGCCGTCAATTTTCAACAGCGCAAACGGAGCGGCGTCGGCAATGGCAATCCGACGCGCCTCATAGGCCCTGTTGTCGTGGACGACAAACAAATGGCGGGCATCGGCGATTCGATGTCGGTCCGTCACCACGTAGCCCGAACGTGAAATGAAGAACCCCGATGCCGCCGAGACGCGGCGCAGGGCCGTGCGGCTGTCGCCAATTTCAAGATCGGCAACGCCGCTGAAATCGATGGTTTCCTCCAACGCGCCTCAGGCCGTCGCCAGGCGTATCAGAACGATGCTGAAACAGAAGGCCGTCCACCGACACGCCCACCGTCGTTCACTTGCCATTTTCATCCTGCCCCGCCACGCCTTCCATCAACTTCGCCATCACCTTCTTCCGCACGCCCTCGGTTTCGTCGGCTTTCATGAAATCGACGTTTGCGACCGTGCCCGTCACAAAGTCGAGCTTCTGCCGCGCATCGCTCACTTTCGCATTCAGGGACTGGATTCTTTTGGAAAATTCCGTATGCAGTCTGTCGAGCGTACCGCGCTCGTACCGTTTCGCGATCTGGTAGATTTTATCCTCATGCCGCGTATCAGCGTGGACGTCATTGTCGTCGCTCTGGCGTTCCTCCAGTGCCGTGTCGAACTTGCGCCGTGCGGAAGTCTCCGCTTCCGTCGCCGTCAGGTGGGCGGCCTGCGCCTTGTTCGCCGACACGAGAGACCGTGTTGTGGCGATGACTTCTTCAAGACGGGTGATTTCATCTTCGATTTCACGTATCCGCTGCCGTTCTCGAGGACCTTTCAATCCCTTTTGCAACGCACTCTTCTCCGCCTTCAACCGCGCAAGACGCATTTTCTAGTCTCGGTACGCCATTTCCGCCTCTTTGTCGGCGGACGAGATCATCGATGCCGCTTTTTCGGTCTTTTTCTCGACATCCGCGTTGATTTCACGAACCGCGCCGTAATACTTTTCCTTGTTCTTACGTAATTGCTCCCGCGCCTTGCGGTACTGGTTGAGAACCGTTTTGACCTCGCCTTCGTACTTGCCCCGGATGGCCGTGAGGTCTTCGTTAGAGTACTTGGCGTAGAGCCTACCCAGTACGTCGGATTTGAGAATCAAGAGAATGCGTTCCGCTTCGTGGTACCGTTTTTGACCGCGCTTTTTGAAGTTCTCCGTCAGACGTGCGTCCTCTTTTTCAATCCGTTCCAATTCTTCGGACAACTCCTTCTGGTCGAGTTTGATGTCTTCACGCCTGATTTTCGCCTCTTCGATGATTTTCTTCAACCGCGCCTCCTCACGGGCGAGGTAGGCGTGGAACAGCGTGACGGCACTCTTCCTTTCCTTTTCATCTTCCGCCTTTTGACGCTCGACCTCGGCCTGCTGGGCGGCCATCTGCTCACGCGCCTTAGCTTCCTTCTTGTTCCACACGCTCAGCCCGACGCCTACGAGTGCAAGAACGACAAAAACTACCGCCAACCCCTTCACGACCGCCGTGACGGCTTCATACCTATTCGCCTTGCGCCGGTTTTCGAGTTCCGCCTGAACCATCTGCTGATATTGCGTCATTCGCGGAGCGTCATCCTCCACGCCCCCCGAGACCGGGCACACACGCTTCAAACCGCCTGTTCGGCCAGCCGATCTAGACGATCGGGGTACGACAATTCCCTTCCCACACGAAGGACATTCGGCGACCATACCACAAAGCGAATCGTCCGCTTCGACCATTTCCCCGCACTGGGGACACTTGAAATTGAACTGCGCCATTGATTTATCCGTATTTTGATTGAAACCGCCTTCGGCATGGGGACCGCGCCCACCAAACCTTCGCCGAAAACGTAACGCCGCTCATAATAGCATTTTTTTTTTCTCTGCCGTCAATAGCCTATCTTTCTGGAGTTTCCTCAATTTTTCTTCGCGGACGAGGTATTACGGCGGCTGCGTGGTGCCGAATTTTCACTTGGCGCAACGCGAAAACGACGACATCGCCTTTTGTTTACGGGGATCCGGCGATTTTCTTTACCAAAAATTGGGGAATCTCCAGGCAAAATCAAGCCCCCCTATCCCGGTAGATCCGGAATAAGGGGGCTCCTACACCCCAATTGACCCGAGACGCGATTTTTACTAACTGCGTCCGTTCTTCTTTCAACGCGCCCCTACGCCTTGATTTCGGGGATTTGCGCGGCGGCGACGGATTGTCCCAAACGCCGCGCCTTCTCGTCCGGCATGAAGATGTCGATCTGATCCGCCAAATACGGATCCACGTCTTCCAACCCCATCTTCGCCGCCTGGAGCAGGATTTCCCCGCCGAAACCAGACGTCACGCGACCGAGAATCATGAGGTTCGAGTAATCGTAGAACTCGCGATACCACGCCGCCGAATGCGCCAGATAGCGTCCGATCGCCAAATAGACCTTCAGCGCGACTTCTTCGTGCTTCTCCATCGCCGCCTGGACGACTTTCAGGCGTTCGGGCAGTTTCATCGTCTTCGCGAACTTCATGCCGAACTGCCGCGCTAGATGATCGACGGCCTGTTGCGAGAAATACATCGCACCCACGCCCGCGTCGCCCGACCATTCGTCCTTCGGCGCGTTCGGATTCAGATCGACGGGCGCGAACGCGAGTTCGCTGATGCGCCCCGTGAGCGCCCCCTTCGGATTGATGTAGCCGACCGCCTCGGACGAACCCATCGCAATGCCGAGCACCCCCGTCCGTTTCGTCGTAATCGCGCCGGCAAGCGCCGTCACGTCGCCGTCGTTGAACACCTCGAACGGACACCGCCATTCGTCCTCAATCCGCGCAAAGAGATTCCGCGCCTCGTCCTTCTTCTCCGGCGCCTTCTCCAGCACGGCGCGAATGAGGGACGCCGGCCCAAGCCGCTTGCCCACGAGCGTACCCGCCGTCGAACCGCCGATGGCGTCCACCTTCCCGCCAAGCGCGGCCGCCGCCTCTTCAAGTCCGGCACTCAGTTTTTCGTAGTGGTACTCCGGATCCGCCTGGTTGCGCGGATCCCACGGAAATTCCTTCGAGAAGACGACCTTGCCGCGCTTAAGCGCCGAAATCTTGAAATCGCTCGCGCCGAGATCGAAGCCAATACGGTTACCGTTCGTGTTGTTCTTCACGACCACCTCGCGCTCGCACAACTCCGGCATTTTCCGAAGCGGCACGACGACCGTTTCGATCGGACGCCCGTAGAGGTCGTTGAAGAACCCGTAGTCGAACGCCCGCGCCCCCTTTTTCGAGTAGGCCTTCGCAATCGGCTGGACGATTTCGTCCGGGCCGGACAGATGGAGTTTCCAGCCGCCCGCGCTCCACAGCACGAACTTGACGACGCGCTCCACGAGATGACAGACGCCCGGCAGCATCACCGGGTCAATGCGTTTGGGCACGGACAGATCGTAGCGATAGACGTTGCCGTCCTCGCGTTCCCACGCGATGGCAATCGTCTGCGCCGCGCCGTGGGCGTGCGCCCGCAGAAAGTTCAGCGCTTTCAGCGGCGCCTGGAATCCCGTTTCCACACCGCACGTGCACGTGCCGCCACAAGTACATTTCTTCGCCATGATGTTCCTCTCTTTCTTCGTCGTGAATGTATCAATCCAGTTTTTCAAAATCAATGCTGTCCGGCAGTTCCAGCAGCGTCGCGTCCGTGTGCGGTCGCGCCGTCGACGGCGGCGGCAACGGCAAACGCGGCAACGCCAACGACGACGGCAGCAGCCGCGCTGCGTTCGGTCGCGCCGAAAAGGAGAGCGGCACGGGCGAAACGTCCGGAATCCGCGGCCGGTACGGCAGATATTCGGGCGGCGGCAGCGGATCGTCGAACGTGAACTCGCCCACGCGACTGTCCAGCCCGCCACCTAGCGTCCGCGCCCGCCGTTGCCACGTCATGCGCACCTTGTCGACGAGCTGTCCATAGACTTCGGGCGAAATTTCCACGAACGCGGCGTAGGGCGCGTGTTCGACTGGCCGCGACGGCACGAAGAAAAGCGCCCCGCTGGGAATCTGCGCGGCCAGCACGACCGCAAGCGAGGCCACGGCCGCCACGGGCCAGAGATTCTGGAACGCCGGTTTCACGGTACGCGCTTCTCCGCAACCTGAACACGGACAACACCGCATTCACGCACGAGGCCGACGAGTTTAAGCACGTCGCCCACGGGAATCCGCTTGTCCGCCAACAAGAGCATCGTCGTCTCCAACTGCGACGCCGGCCGCGCCGACAGATGGTTCCGCAGAGCCGCGAGTTCGCCAACATCCGAAATCATGTAACGGGCGTCGTCGTAGAACACCTGCGTCTCCGGCCCCTTGGCGGGATCGCGGACAACCGGCATCGCCAACGCAGCGAATCCCGTCAGATCCGACAATTCGTCCTGCGTGACGGCGGGCGGCAGATCGAACGACACGCCCGGCGCCGCTGCCAACCGCCCCTCGATGAGCGCGAACTCGACCAGAATCAGCGCCAGCGCCACCCACGGTGCCGCTGCCGTCAATGGCCGCGCCCAACCGCAACCATGCCGCCAAATCCCGTCCGACCGAGCAGGCTGCCACCGCCATTCGCCCGCATTCACGATGCGATCTCCCGTTCCCGCCGGACGGCCAACATTGCCAGGATTTCGCTCGCCGCCGCTTCCAAATCCACGACCAGGCGGTCGAGCCGCACGTGGAGCATCCCGTACATCGTCTGCACGGACACCGCCACCACCAACCCGGCGGCGGCGGATGTCAGCGACAACGCCGCCGAACCCAGCAAATCCGCCCGCACGACGAGCTGCGCCGAATTGAGCGTGACGATCAACCGTGCCAGACCGAGTACCGTACCCAACAATCCCAACAACGGCGCGGCCTGGGCGATGATCGCCAGCGACGCCAGCCGCCGTTCGAGCCGCGCCACCTGCGCCCGTCCCGTCGTATCGACGGCTTCGCGCAACACGCGGGCGGAACCGCCGCGATGGCGGATGGCCGCGCCGACGATTCGCGCCACCGGCGCACTCGTCTCGTCGCAGATGGCGAGCGCCTCGTCGGCATTCCCCTTCTCCAGCAAATTGCCCACACCGCGCAAGAAGTCCGTGTAGTCAATCTGCGCCCGCCGCAAATCAAGCAAACGCGTGAAGAACACGAACACGGACACCACGCCCAACAGGATGAGAACCCAGAACACGGGTCCGCCGACCAACGTCCACACACTCACTGCAAACCGCCTTTCCCTTTCAGCCGTTCAATGCGCCCACGTGCGACCTCCGCCGCCGGCAAATGCGACTCGGCCAAATGCCCCAGCACACGAACCGCCTGAGCCGTCGCGCCCTTGCGCTCGTAGTAGTCGGCCAGCTTGTTGACGGCGCGAACGTAACGGGACGTCGCATCCTCGTCGAACCAGAGGTGCTTGCGAACGCCGTCTTCGTAGGCTAGAACGACATTTGAATAATACTGATCGGCCGCCGCCGACATCTCGTCGAGATTCTTCGCCAACTTGTCGAGCGCCAGACCGATCTTGTGCGCAAGAACGAGCCGTTTCGAAGGCGAGAGACGTTCGTCCGCCACGACGGCCCGATAGGCTTCAAGGGCCTGACGGTAACGGGCATCGTCGTCTCCGCCCATGGCAAACAGGCAGTCCGCCCGCGCAATCAGCGCCCGCCGGTGGAGGTCTTCACCGAGCGGCAGACGGACGGCGCGATCCAACACAAGCGACGCCTCCGGGAAACGGCCAAGCTCCGTCAGCACCTCGCCCTGCAACAACAACGCCTCCGCCAGCAACGGCGTGAGCGCCGTGTGCTTCGTCTCGGCGGCGACAACATCCGGATTCAGCATGAACGTTTTGAGCAGTTCCAGGGCTTTCGGATAGTCATGGATCGCCCGCGCACAACCCGCCGCGCGTTCCAACGCCTCCAGCTGCCGCGCTTTCGACAGAAACCGATTCGTCGCACAGACCTCGAACCCCTGCAACGCCGCCGCCGCATCCTGATGGGAAACTTCGTATTTCGCCAGCCACAACATCAAGTCCGCACGCAATGGCGAATCGGGCGTCGTCGTCAACAGTTCGCGTACCGCCGCGACGGCCTCCGCATCCTGTCCCGCGCCATAACGGCAGAGGGCGGAGAGGAATTTCATCTCGTTCGCACGAGCCGGACGCAATCGCGCGACTTCCATGAAATCGGCTTCCGCCTCCTGCCACCGATAGGCCATGTAGTAGGCCCGCCCGCGTCCGAGCCGCACGGCCGCGCGCATCTCCGGCGCACGGGCGGCCGTTTCGGCGGCGGGCGGTGCGGCCGGAACGGACGAAGGTTCTCGACCATCTAGCAAATCAGCATCGTCCACGCGGCTCTTTTCGCCCAACAAGCGCGTGTAGAGCGCAATTGCGTTTTCGGGACGCCCGACAGCGGCCATGTGCGCCGCGAGGCGCAATCCCGCTTTCAGCGCGTAGGGGCCGCCCGCGTCCAGCACGGCCTGAAAGTCAGCGACGGCGTCGTCCGCCCGCCCGGCCCGCACGAGCGCGTCGCCCTTCTGGTAACGCGCGCGAAAGGCCAACGTGGCATCGTCGACACGCGCATACGCGGCGGCCGCCTCCTCGTAGCGACCGTCGGCCATCAGCGCATCGCCCTGACGAAAATGACACCGCGCACGGACGACTGCATTCGTCGTGGCGAACTGCGCCGCGCGCGCGAACGCGCCAGCCGCCTCTACACGCAACCCCGCCTGCAGACACGCCGCGCCCCGCGCTTCCAGAACTTCCGGATCACGCGCCAAGTCCGGATACGATTCCAACAGAATCCCGTATTCCTTCACGGCGGCGCGGGCTTCGCCGAGATTCAGCAGACAATCCGCCAGACGACGATGCGCCGCGCGCGCATCCTGCGATCCCGGATATTTCCGAATCAGCGCAACGATGTTCGTCCGTCCCATCTCGCGCAACGCCGGCAACGTCAGCTGGGCAAATCCCTGCATAAACCCCGCACGACGCACCAGTTTCGGCCGCGCGGCGCGGTGGACGGCGCCCGCGATAACCGCCAGCGCGTCATTCGTGGCGCCGGACGTCCACAGCGATTCAAAGAGCGAACACGCCGCACCGACGGCCGCCGCTTCGGAGACGTTCGTACCGCCGGCGAGAATCTGCCGCCACAACGCAGTCGCACCCGCCGTATCGCCAACGTGCGCCGCAAGATCGGCCGCCAGCAGACGCGCCTCGTCGCCAATCGGACCCGGCACCTCCAACGCCCGCGCATGGCGAAGAACGTCCAACGCCGCCGGCAGATCCTTCAACACGATCAACGCCCGCGCCCACTCCACGGCGTTTTCCGTTCGTGCCACCGGATCGTCCTTCAACGCCTCCGCCGTCTGCCGAAACGCGGATTCCGCAGTCGCGCGGTCGCCGGCCCGCGCAGCCAGCCGCGCCGTCAAGAGCCGTGCACGGGCCAGGTTCGACGGTGTTTGAAAGGGTGTCTTCAACACCTCGTGCGCAGCGGCCGTCTGCCCTTCCTGGACGAGCGCCCACGCCCGCCAGTAACGGAACGTCTCGTCCGTCGCGTCAGTCCACCGATCCAGCCGCGCCAAGACCTCGTGCGGTTTCCGCGCACGAGCCAACGCCTCCAACTGCACGAGACGGGCTGTCGTCCGGTCGGCGGCGTTCGTCGCCGCCGCTTCGGCCGCGACGGCATGGTTCAGCGCCATCGCATCGAGGCCATCACCGAGTGCGCGCCGCGCCACCGCCAGTTCGGACGAGCGGGCGGAAAGCGCCAAGAGAAGAAGCGCCGCGAAAAGGACCGACTGGCGTCTCATCGCTCAGAGCCCAGATACCCCATCTCCGCCAACAGACGGTTGTTCTTCATCCAATTCGGCACGACCTTGACCCAGATGTCCAGACGGATGTCGACATCGAAGAGGTCGGACAACTCCGCCTCCGCGTGCTGACGCACGGCTTTGAGATACGAGGCCTTCGGTCCCAGCACGATTCCCTTCTGGGAGGCGCGGTTGACGTAAATCGTGATTTCGACGTCCCAGCCGCGCCGGGCGTTTTCGATGAGGCGCGTCACGGACACGCCGATTTCATGCGGGACTTCCTCTTGGAGGTAATGGAGCATTTTTTCGCGCACGACATCTGCGATCGCCAACTTGCGCGGGTAGTCCGTGACGACGTCTTCAGGAAACAGAGCGGGGCCGACTTCGGCGAAGTCGAACAAGGCTGACATCAGCGCGTCGCAACCGTGCGGACGGACGCCACAGACCGTCACCCACACGGGTGCCGGCGGAGTCGTGGCGGACGACGGCGCAGCCACCGTCTGCGCTTCCTGCACGAGAGTCGTCCAAAGGTCGCGGAACATCGTCTCGAAGAACGGCGACTGGTCGCACTTGTTGAGGGCGAAGACAACGTACGCCGGTCGTTCGCGCAGGACGCGACGCATCCAGCCCTCATCCTCCATCTGCGGTTCATGCGCCGCGTCGAAGACAACGAGCAGAATGTCCACGCCGGCGGACGTCGCACGCGCCATGCCGTTCAGAAGTTTACCGAGCGGACCGACGGCCTTGTGCAGACCCGGCGTGTCAAGCAGGACGAGCTGCCCGCGCGGGTCTTCCACAATGCCGCGAATCGTATTGCGCGTCGTCTGCTCCACGGGGCTGACGATCGAAACCTTCTCGCCCACGAGACGGTTCACGATCGTGGACTTGCCGGCGTTCGTACGCCCGACTACGCCTACCATCGCCGCCTTGCGAAATGAATCGGGATTCCCCTCCGCAGGAGGAGTGCGAATATTCTGTTCCTGTGCCATACCCATGTATTATAGCAGAATCTTACGGTTTTGCATTTTCGAGAAATGGTCGACTCTCATCGGAAAGTTGTAATATCTCGTGGCGCAGTTTCAGACAAGGGGAAACCATGCCG
>CAYZYQ010000064.1:0-16904 GCA_964482645.1 uncultured Lentisphaeraceae bacterium
ATGCCGTTGATCCGATGGCGTCCGCCGAGAAACGTCGTACGCGTCACCGCGTTGCCACGCTGGCGAAGCCCCGCCGTCGCTTCGATCTTCGCCTCCGGGTGGATGGTGAAATTGACGCGGCCTCCGTTCGACCCCAGAAAGATGGGATAGTCGAAACGCATCGTTCCCGACCAGAGATCGAAATCCTGCTGCGTCGTCCCCGTCGAACGCCACGTGAAACGCGCGTCCTCGAAACGCCAGACGCGACGGTCATTCGCCGTCGTGGGAAGATTCTCGAAGTTGAAGATGTGCGAACCCGTCAGATTCTGCGCAAATGGAGATCCCCACCAGTGCTGCGCCGCGACAACCCCCCGTTTCTCCCACCACGCCCCCCGCGTGTCGATGGTCAACGTGTGCGTACCCGAACCCGTGCCGAGGAAGATCGTCCCCGTGCTTTCGGAAAGCCCCTCCGGCGGAACCGTGACCGTCACGTCGCGCGAACGGAAGTCGATCAGACCGTACTTGGCGGTGTCCATCGGCGTGATGCCGTCCGCCCAGCTCGCGGCGTCGGCATAGCCGCCCTCGGCGACGTCCGCCCGCCACGCCACGCGGTGGGCGTCATTCACCACGTCGCACCACGCCGTACCCATGGCGACACAACACGCAAAAACGCCCGCAAGCCTATTCATGTCCAATCCTCTCGTTTCAAGATTTCCAATTCCACGCCCACTGAAGACGTTAACTGGCGCAATTATACTCTATTTTTTTTTCTCCCGTCAACTAGCGGGAGGTTACAATATCTCGTGGCAGTGTCGTTCTATTTAACGAACTGGGGAGAACGGCGGGAGACGCGGATGCCGGCGCGTCTGAGGAAGCGCAGGTGGAGCAACAGCGGCGGCAGCGTGGCGAGCTGGCAGAGGACGTCGGAAATCGGCATGGCCAGCCAAATTGCGAGCACATGGTCGGACATGAGGTACGGTAGCAGCCACAGGCAAGGGAGAAGGCAGACGCCCTGCCGCAGAGCGGAGAGCAGAATCGCCGTCGCCGGCTTGCCAATCGATTGGAAATACGTCGTGGCCATCACGTTGATGCCGATGCACCAGAGCATACAGTTCGCAATCCGCAACACCCGTGCCGCCGCCGCCAAATAGGCGTCCGCCGCGCCGAAACAACGGGCTATCGCCTCCGGAAAACAGACTTGCGCGAGGGTGGCGCACGTCACGAATGCGGTCGTTATCCAGAACCCCAGGAGCAGACACCCCCGCACCCGCGCGTAGTTGCGCGCCCCCCAGTTGAATCCGATGATCGGGCCGATGCCCTGCTGCAGGCCCATGACCGGCATGAGGAAGAGAATCATGACCGCCTGGTAGATTCCCAACGCGGCAATCTGAATCGTCCCCTCCTCCGGCGTCGACGACCAGCGTGTCAGCACCTTGGCCAACGACAGACCGATAAGCGCCCCCAACACCTGTTGCAGAAAGGGGCCCAACCCAATCCCCATGGCGCGGGTCGCCAGCCCGCGATAGAAACGGATGCGCCGAATACGCAACGGCACGACGCTGCGGCCGCGCCCATAGTGAACGAACGCCCAGACACAGGAGAGGAACATCGCGATGTTCGTGGCCCAAGCCGCGCCCGCAACGCCCATGTCAAAGACGAAGATGAACAGCGGATCCAACACGAGGTTTGCGCCAAACCCCACAACCATGCACATCATGGAAGAAAGCACGGCTCCTTCCGCGCGCATCATGCTCGACAGACCGAACGCCAGATGGGAACAAATCTGCGGCGGCAGAACGATCGTCAGATAGAGTTTCGCCTGCCGCAACGCTTCCGGCGAAACGCCCCCGCCGCCAATCGCCGTAAGCACGGGTTCAAGGAACGGCAACAGCAGGAACGGCAATGTCAGAAAGAACAGCAGTTTGAACGCAACCAGCTGACCCAGCGTCTTCTCCGCCGTGTCACGATCCCCCGCGCCGAGTTTGATTGACAGCACCGCCGAATGCCCCGCGCCGATCCAAACGCCGAATGCGCCGTACGCCATCATGACGGGTACAGCGAAGGACAACCCCGCCATCGCCGCCACGCCGCATCCGTTGCCGATGTAGAACCGGTCGACAACGGCATAGAGCGCGTTGAGCGTCATCGAGACGAGCGCGGGCCACGAATACTTGGCAATCAGCCGCCCCAGCGGGGCCTCGGCCAACGCCTGTAGATTCTGGTGGACGTGCATCGCGCCGGCTTACTTGTCGGGCGGAAACGGCCGCCCCAAGCCGAGGTTTTCGGGATACTCGTTCCGTTGCCGCAGCGCGGCGTCCGCTTTCTCCATGTCGCCGTTCCGCAACGCCCGCCGCGCCACGCCAGCCCAGGCATCCTGCCAAATGCCGTGCGCGTTTTCACCGTGTTCGGAGGGCAGCACGTGAATACCACGCAGAAAGGCAACCGCCTCGTCGAAGCGCTCCAGTCCGCAGAGCGCACGCGCATGGAGAAACTGGAGCGCGTTGTTCTTCGGAAAGCGCTTCAAATAGTCGATCCCCAGACGGAACGCCGTCTTGAAATCCTTTTCCGCCAGGCAGTACGCCATGAGATCGCGTCCCACGCGCCAGGAATCGCCGATGCGCCGCGCCGCATACAGATCCTGCAACCGTTCGGCACCCGAACGCCGCTGGGCACGGTACAGATAGAACGTCGCCGCATCGGCGTCGGTACACGCCGCCAACAGACGATCGGCTTCGGCCTCTTCGCCAAATGCGGCCAACTGCACGGCCTGCAGGTAGGTGAACTTCCACGAAACGCCCTGTTGCGCAGCCCACGCCAGCGCGGTACGCGACTCCCAGCGGAACGGCATCACCGTGTCGACGGACAGTGCGGCCGCCGCCGTCAACGCTTCCTGCGCACGGGTCGCATCGCCGAGACGGTGGAAAAGATAGGCACGGCGAATCTGCGCAACCGGATGGGCGGCCGCGAAAGCGAAAAGTTCGACGGCTTCCGTATACAGCCCCGCATCCTCGTACCAGCTGCCGAGTTCCAGATACGTCTGATCCGGCAGTTCACTGCGCACGGCCTCGCGGAACGCCGCCGCATCGAGATCGCCCATCAACTTGGCCTCATAACGCGCTCCATGAAACAACGGCGCGACCGTTTGCGCGAGCTGGAGGATTTTGCGACCGCCCGCCCGGTTGCCCTGTTTCCGCGCACAGACGAGACGGATCAGCCAGGCGTCGAAATTGAAACTGCCCGCCTGCGTGGCGCGGAGGGCGTGTTCATCGGCGCCCTTCCAATCCCCGGCGCGAAGGGCGAGCTTGGCCAGCAAGGCCTCGGCAGAGGCACGGTAGAGCGGCGAGAACGCGGCCAACGTCAGGCGTTCCTTCGCCGTCGGACGATCGTCGAGCATCCGGGCGGCGAACCCGTCCAGATAGTTCGCGGCCGGATCGTACGTGTCGACCGCGAGGGCACGGGCGCAGAAGGTACGCGCCTGGTCGGGGCGGCCGTGGCGAATCGCAAGTTCGGCGAGGGCGTTCAACGCCGGCGCGAAACACGGCTCTTTGGCAAGACACTCGTTCAACGCCTGCTCGGCCGCGCGGTCGTCGCGGGCGCGCAGCGCCTGTTCGCCGCGCCGGTAGAGACCGTAGGCGGACGACCAGTCGAACGACGCCGGCGTCGTTAGCGGACGTTCAACCCAGTTCGACGGTGCGCAGTCGGCGGCAAAGGCATCCGCCGTGTGCAGAACGCCCCACTTTTCCTCGAAGACGTCCGTCGCCCCCGGCGCGAACGTGGGGTGCTTGAAGGGCGTACGATAGGTATTGCCACGCGGCTGGTTGAAGACGCGACCGCTCTGGAGTTCGACGTACTGCCCGTCGACGTCCGTCAGCAAATCCTCCCAAATGCCCCCTTCACGCGACAAGGCCCACAGCCAGATTTTGCGCCCGTACTTGGTTTCGCCCACGTGATAAGACCCGAATCCGGCCTCCGGCCACCAAATGCCGAAGAACGCGGGATTGCCGTTCAGAACGTGATAGGACTTGGACGCGCCGAACGCATTGTTGCCATAGACGTGGAGATCGCGCCCCTTGGCATCGATCGACCAGGGATGTGCGTCGCCGTCATGACCGATGTACGCGGTACCGGGGAAAATCAGTTCAGGATTCTGCCGGGCCGAATAGGCGGCCGTCATCCACTGATAGTACGGCTGCGGCAGATGCGAACCGTTGTACCAAGTCGTTCGCGTCAGGAAATGGTCGGCGTCCGGCGGCAGATTGACTTCCACCTGCCACGTCGTGCGGTTGATGTACTCCGTCGCCGACACGAAGCAACTCGCACTGCCGTCAGGATTCTGCCGCGTTGTCCAATCCACAGGCGTCGCCGTCGTCGGCGAATGGCCGAGAATGCCGAAGTTGAACTCGATACCGCCTGAACACCACGGCCCGCGCAGGGCGATGTTGCGGAATTTGACGGCGTGGTTGTAGTAGATGAACATCCGCCCCGTGCGCTTGTCCTCCGCGCCCCAGACCTTGCCGCCGATTTCGGGCAAAAGCGTCACCTTGACCTTCTCGTTCTCCAGCACGACAGCCGTCCACGTCTGCGTCGTACACGTGGCCGTCGACCCATCGTAGCGGAAGTAGGGATAGCGGCTCACGGCCGTGCACGGCACGGGGTCGGGATCTGAAAACGGATACGTCGGCATCGCGAGCGGTGTCACGGACACCGTTGATTGAGACGCGGAAACGGCGACGCACAAACCAGCACTCGCCCAAAAGAGAGTCCAACGGGAAACGGACATCGGCGGATCTCCTTGCGATTAGAATACAATGGCGACGTCGTCGCCCAGGGCTTTGCGAATGCGGGCCATTTCCGCTTCGGGCAACGGACACCCGGCCAGCTGCAGCTGTTCCAGCGTCCGCCAACCCGACAAGTCGTCCGGAAGTTTTGTAATCGGACACCCCGTGAACGAGACGGCTTTCAGTTTCGGCAGGGTCGTCAACCAGTCCGGCACGACCTTGATCGGATTGCGGTCGAACGCGACATCCTCCAGCAACGGCCAGTCTTTCACAACTTCGGGCACGGCCGCCAGCTTGTTACCCCGCAGATAGATCCGCTGGAGGCGCGTCAACGTTTTCAATTCCGTCGGGAGGCTTTCGAGGGCGTTGTCGTTCAGACGCAGCCAGCGGAGATTTCCCGCGCCCGCGAGCGACGGCGGTACGGCGGCGATTTTGTTGCCGTCGAGATTGAGGTAGACGAGATTCGGCAGTTTGGCCACGTCGTCGGGAATATGGTCGAGTTCGTTGCGCACGAGATAGAGGTGCTGCAGCGACGCCAGCCCGAACACGCTTTCCGGAACGCGCGTCAATTTCAGTTCCGACAAGTCCAACTGGCGGAGATTCGGCAGATTGGCAAGGTCGTCGGACGTGACCTTCTCGGCACTACCGCGCAAATAGAGCCGCACGACGTCGGCGCGGTTCGTGGCGGCCAACGCCTTCAACGACGTCACAGGCGTGGCGTCCGCCGGCTTGCCGCGATTGTCGAAACACCCGGCCAGCGCCAGACACGCCGCCACACAGGAAAACGAAATCAGATTGTTCATAAACGGTATTATAACATAATCAGGATTTCCAAAAGTTCCAAAGCCTTTCAAGACCTTGCGCCCCGTACAGCCGTGGCCACCACGGGGACGCCCGTGCCGCAGACGTCGGGGACGACGACGTCGCCAATCGCAACGGGCGGCTCGACCTCCGTCGCCGCCAGGACGACCAGCACGTCGTCGATCTTCCCTTTCGGCACGGGCGTCTTCGTCTTCACGCTCAGCGGCCGCCGCGTCCCCTTCACGCGGACAAGCCCCGTCACCATGCGTTCCGGCGCCGTCATCTCCTTCTTCGCGTAGGCTTCGCCCCGCAGACAGAGATTCCCCGAAACACGCAACGTACCGTCCGCCGCCTGCGCGACGTCCAGCGTACAGCCCATCGGACAATTGATGCACGTCATTGTACAACCTCCACCACGATTTCACGCCGGCCTTTGAACAACGCGCGGTCGACTTCGACCCGCTGCGATTCGCCCGGCGTCAGAATCCGCGCCCGGCGCTCCAGCAGCACGTCGTCTCCCGCGCGGACACGCCACGCGACGTTCTTGAAGACCGCGCCCGGCCGGAACGACAACGCCACTTTGCCCTCGCCGTCGGCCGCAATCCACTGCGGCACGACGCCGCGGACGCCGAAGCCGTCCTTCACCGCCACGTCCGCGTCCCCCCGCCGCGCACCCGCCGCGTAGACCGCCGCCGCGCGGCCGGCCTCCTCGGCCTCCTGGCTCACGTAGTCCACGAGGTCGTGGACGTGCAGGACGTTGCCACAGGCGAACACGCCCGGCACGGACGTCTGCATCGCATCGTCCACCACCGGCCCGCCCGTGACGTCCGACAACGCCACGCCCGCCGTCTTCGACAGTTCGTTCTCCGGCAGCAGTCCCACCGAGAGCAACAGCGTGTCGCAGTCGAACACACGCTCCGTGCCGGGAATCGGCCGACGGTTCGCGTCCACCTGCGCCACCGTGACGCCCGTGACGTGATCGCGTCCCTGAACGTCCACGACCGTGTGCCCGAGCAGAAGCGGAATGCCGAAATCGTCGAGGCACTGCACGATGTTGCGCTTGAGTCCGCTGGAGAACGGCATCAACTCCACGCAGGCCAGCACCTTCGCGCCCTGGAACGTCATGCGCCGGGCCATGATCAGCCCAATGTCGCCCGATCCCAGAATCACGACGCGCCGGCCGGGCATGACGCCTTCCATGTTCACGAGACGCTGCGCCGTACCGGCCGTGTAGACCCCGGCGGGGCGCGTGCCGGGGATGAGCAGCGCCCCGCGCGGACGCTCACGACATCCCATCGCAAGGACAATCGCCTTCGCACGGAACGTCTGCAGCCCCGCATCGGGCGAAACCGCCGTCACCACGCGGTCGGCGGAGACGTCCAGCGCCATTGTGCGGCAGTGGATCGGAATCCGCCGCGCGTGCGCCTGGTCGATGAAGCGCTGCGCGTACTCCGGCCCCGTCAGCTCCTCCTTGAAACGGTGAAGCCCAAAGCCGTTGTGGATGCACTGCTGGAGAATGCCGCCCGGCGCATCGTCGCGCTCAAGGACGTGTACCTTTGCGCAGCCCGCGTCGTGCGCGGCAATCGCGGCGGCAAGCCCCGCCGGGCCGGCGCCGATCACGAGCACGTCCACGTCCTTGACCTCCTGCGGGGAGAGCGGCTGCGGTTTCGGGTCGTCCACCACGGGCCCGTCCGGAGAAGCGTCGTTCCCAGGGAGGCGAACCGCCCCTTCCGGCGCCCGTGCGCGGGATTCGAGAAACGCCTCCATCGGAATTGCGTTGGCCGACCGCCCGTCCTCCGCGCGGCGGCGCAGTTCCTCGGAAAGAATCTCCAAAATGCGCGGCGTGCAGAACCCGCCCTGGCAACGCCCCATGCCGCAGCGCGTCCGCCGCTTCACGCCGTCGAGCGTCCGCGCCCCCACGCGGGCGCGAATCGCCGCGCGGATTTCGCCTTCCGTCACGGTCTCGCACCGGCAGACGACACGTCCGAACGCCGGATCCGCCTGAATCGCCCGCGCCCGTTCGGCGGGCGACAGGTCGCGCATCTTCGGCCACCAGCCGGCATCGTCGGAATGACAGTCCGGCTGCTTCAGACGCAACCCAAGCTCATGCGCGATCCGATCCCCCCATATGGCCGCAATGCCCGGCGCGGACGTCAGACCGGGCGATTCAATGCCCAGCATGTTGTAGAAATGGGGCGCACCGTCCACGGGGCCGATGACGAAATCCCCGACTGTCGTCTCGTGCGCGCGGAGACCGCTGAAATTCGTGATGGCCTTGCGCATCGGCAAGGACGGAAACGACCGGCGGGCCAGACGGGCCACCTTCTCCATGCCCGCAGTCGTCGTGGCCGTGTCCGCCTTGTCGTCCACGTCCTCGCTCGTGGGGCCCACGATCACCGTGCCGTCCACCGTCGGCGAGACGAGCACGCCCTTGCCCATCGGGCCAGGAACCTGGAAAATCGTGGACGTGAACGCGCCGCATTCGCTGCGGTCGAGCATGAAATATTCGCCCCGGCGCGGCTGAATGTGGTACTTGACCGGATTGACCTTGTTGTTGATCTCGTCCGCATGGACGCCCGCCGCGTTGACGATGGCGCGGGTCTCATAGCGCGAACCGTCGGCCGTATGGATTTCCCAGCCGTCCCCGCCGTCGAGCCGCCGGACGTCCGTCACGCGCCGGTCGAACATGAACGCCACCCCATTCGCGGCCGCGTTCTCGGCCATGCGGAACGCCAGCTCGTAGGGACAGCAGATGCCGCCCGACGGCGCCCAGAGCGCCGCCACCGCGTCGGGACTGACGTTCGGCTCGCGCGCGCGCAGAGCCGCCTGGTCGATGATCTCCAGCCCCTTCACGCTGTTCTGCCGGCCCCGTTCGAGCAGTTCCTCCAAGGTTTTCCGGTCATCGTCCGAAAACGCCAGCACCAGCGAACCGTTCCGCCGGAACGGGACTTTCAGTTCCGCGCAGACTTTCTCGAAAACATGGTTGCCGTAGACGTTGTAAAACGCCTTCTTCGAACCCGGCTGCGCATCGAACCCCGCGTGGACGATGGCGCTGTTCGCTTTCGTGGCGCCCTCCGCAATGTCGCTGCCGGCCTCCAGCACGCCGATTTTATGAAACGCATAGCGCGCCAGTTCACGTGCAATCGAACAGCCCACCACGCCCGCGCCGATAATGATCGCGTCGTACATCTATTTTCTCAACCTTTCCAAATCTGACCGCCTCAATTCAATTGAACAATCACGTCACGACACGTTCTTGTAGGACGTCGCCCGCGCCGACCACGCGAACAGGAAACAGACCATGCCGACGATGCCGCAGATGGCGATGACGCCGAGCGCCGCGTTCCATCCGAAGGCCTTGCTGACAAGCGCGATGCCCATGCCGGAGACGATCGTCGAGGCGTAGCCCATGATGCCCGTAAAGCCGTTCGCCATGGCCGCCGCATCCTTCGTGGCCTGGTTCGCGACGATGATCCCCACGACCGCCTGCGGGCCGTAGATGAAAAAGCCCGCGCCCATCAGCAGCAAGGAAGCCTGCCACGTCGGCGCCCCGTTCGGCAGGAACCAGAAACCAAATACGAAGAGCGAGGCGAGCAACATACAGAAGACACACGTGCGGACGCCACGCCCGCGAAACACCTTGTCCGTAATCCATCCGGCCAGAATCGTGCCGACCACGGCCGAGAGTTCAAACCCGATCATCATGAGTCCGCCCTTCGTGACGGGGATGCCCTTGTACTCCTTCAAGAAGGTGGGCCCCCAGTCGAGAAAGCCGAAGCGGACGATGTAGATGAAGAAATTGGCGATCGCCACAAGCCAGATCACGCGGTTGCCGAAGACGAGATGGTAGCGGGCGCGATTGGAAATCTTCGTCGTCGTGTCCTCCGCCGCCCGCACGTCCGATTCAAGCTTCAACTCGGGCTGCCCGGCCTCCGTGGGCGATTCCTTCACGCAGAAGAAACAGAAGACGGCCGCCAGCGCGGCGAGTACGGCGGGCATCCAGAAACACCATCGCCAGCCAAATCCGTGGCCGAGCAGCCACGTGCAAAGCCCCAACGCCATCACGGCGCCGAAACTGTGCGACGTGTTCCAGATGGACATCTTCGTGGCCAGTTCCTTCGGATGAATCCAGTGCGTGAGCATCTTCGCACACGGCGGGAAGCCCATGCCCTGCGTCCAGCCGTTCACGATCCAGAAGACGGCAAACAGCGCGGCGAGCGACGTGCAGCCGAAAAGGAAATTCATCGTCGCCGAAAGAACGAGCCCGAGCGTCATGAAGACACGGCCGTTGAGACGATCCGCCCAGAAGCCGTTGACGAATCGGCTCAGTCCGTAAAGGACGCCGTGGATGGTGAGAATCGTGCCGAGCGCGGCCTTGGTAATGACGCCCTCATCCAGCATGACCGGCTGGGCCATCGAGAGGTTCTTGCGCGTCAGATAGAAAAAGGCGTAGACGATGCCGCTGTAGATGATGAACTTCCACTGCTCCTTGCGAAAGAGCCGTCCCGCGTCATTTCGGTTTTCAGACTGCGCCATTGCCGTATCCTTCTTCTCTTCCTTGTGGGTATGAAACGATAGACTGATTGTATCAAAAAAAACGGACGACGGCGGACACGGGCGAAAATTTATTCGCAGCCGCATCCGCCGTCCCCGTTCAACCGAAACGGCGCAGACTTACTCGTAGTCCACGACGCTCGCCCAGTGGAGGAGGAGGTCGAGGCTCTTCTGCGGCGTGTTCGGGCGCGAGGCCTCGGCGGCGGCCACGATCGGCAACCACTTCTGGACTTCGGGCACCTTCACGTTGCGGGCTTCGCACATGAGGTTCAAGTACTTCTCGGCCGCGTTCACATGGCCGGAGAGCCAGAAGAGCAGATACGTACGCGCGACGTCCGCAAGCGGATCGCCCAGACGCACGTGGCTCCAGTCAATCACGCGCCACTCGCCCGACGGCGTGATGAGGACGTTCGTCGGGTTGAAGTCACCATGGCAAAGCGCCTTGCCACGCGGAAGCGCCTGCAGTTTCATGTGCAGATCGTAGCGCGTGTTGCGGTCGAGCGGCGAAGCCGAAATCATCGCGTCGAGCTTCTCCGTGAGGTTGCCCATGCGCGGCGAAGTCTTCGTGAAAATCTCGTTCTGGATGTGGACGAGCTCACGCAGATACTTCATCAAGTTCTTCTTGTCCTTCGCCATCACGTCGGCCAGCGTTTCGCCCGGAATGTATTCGCGGCGGATCGCCCACTTGCCCTTGATGACGCAGACTTCGAGCAGCTTCGCCACGGGCAGGCCCGTTTCGGCGGCGCGCGCCTCGTTCATGGCCTCGTTGAGAATGGCGGAGACCTGGTAGTTCTCGTCAAAGAGCTTCAGCACCGTGCTGCCGTCCTTGAGCACAACCTTGTGCTCGCGCTCCAGCAGCATGTTGTCGAGTTTCGCCGCAGCCTTTTTCGCCTTGGCGGGCTTGACAGGCGCAGCGGCCGTTTCAACGGCCTTCGCGGCCTTTTTCGTCGTCGTCTTTTTCATGTAAAAACTCCTTTCGTATCCGATGAGGGGCGAGTCGGTTTGCGGTTATCATACCACAACAGGCTCAACCCCTCAACCTTCGTTTCGTCGTTTCGACGGGGACTCAGACCGGATCGTGGCGCCCGTAGTAGGCGTTGAGATACATCTGCTTGATTTCGCTCATCAGCGGGTAGCGCGGGTTCGCGCCCGTGCACTGGTCGTCGAACGCCTGCTCGACCATCGCGTCGAGGCGGGCGAGGAAGTCCTTTTCATCCGGGACGTAATCGCGGATCGTGGGCTTGATGCCGACGCGGCGCTGCAGGTCGCGGATGGCCTTGAGCAGGTTCTCGAACTGTTCGCCCTTGCTCTTGCCCTCGATGCCGAGTTCGTCGGCGATTTCGAGGTAGCGTTCGAGCGTGTGCGGGTGATCGTACTGCGGGAAGGTCCCCATCTTGCGCGGCACGGGATCGGCGTTGAAGCGCAGCACCTCTTCCATCATGAGCGCGTTGGCAATGCCGTGCGGGACGTGGTGGAACGCGCCGAGCTTGTGGGCCATCGAGTGCATCACGCCAAGGAAGGCGTTGGCGAACGCCATGCCGGCCATCGTGGCGGCGTGGGCCATCTTCTCGCGGGCCTTCGGGTTGGCGGTCTTCGCGACGGCCGCGTCGTAGCACTGCGGCAGATACTGGAAGATCGTCTGGAGAGCCTTGATCGCGAGACCGTCGGTGAACTCCGTCGCCAGCATGGAGGCGTAGGCTTCGAGGGCGTGGGAGACGGCGTCGATACCCGACGCACTCGTCAGTCCGGGCGGCGCCATCATTTGAACGTCGGCGTCGACGATCGCCATGTCCGGCATCAGTTCATAGTCGGCGAGCGGATACTTGACGCCCGTGCTCTCGTCCGTGATGACGGCGAACGGCGTCACTTCCGAACCCGTACCAGCCGAGGTCGGAATGGCGATGAAGTAGGCCTTGTCGCCCATGTGCGGGAACGTGTAGACGCGCTTGCGGATGTCCATGAAGCGCATTGCCATGTCCATGAAGTCCACTTCGGGATGCTCGTACATCACCCACATGATCTTCGCGGCGTCCATCGCGGAACCACCGCCGATGGCGATGATCACATCCGGCTTGAACCCGGACATGAGCTTGGCGCCTTCCTTGGCGCAGGCGAGGGACGGATCCGGCGCGACGTTCGAGAACGTGGTGAACATGATGCCCTGCGCTTCGAGCGCCTGTTCGATGGGCTTCGTGTAGCCGTTCGAATAGAGGAAGGAGTCCGTCACGATGAACGCGCGCTTCTTGCCGAGAACTTCGCCGACTTCGCGGAGCGCCACGGGCAGGCAGCCCTTCTTCATGTACACCTTGTCAGGCGCACGGAACCACAACATGTTTTCTCTTCTCATGGCCACTGTCTTGATATTCAGGAGATGTTTGACGCCGACGTTTTCCGAAACCGAGTTACCGCCCCAGCTGCCGCAGCCCAGCGTCAGCGACGGCAGCATACGGAAGTTGTAGAGGTCGCCGAGACCGCCGTGCGAGCTCGGGCTGTTGATCACGATACGGCAGGTCTTCATCGCCGCGCGGAACTTGGCAATCTTCTCCTTTTCGCCAACTTCGTCCACGTAGAGCGAGGACGTGTGGCCGTAGCCGCCGTCCGCCACGAGACGTTCCGCCTTCGCAACGGCATCGTCGAAGTCCGACGCGCGGTACATCGCCAGCACGGGCGACAGCTTTTCATGCGCGAACTCTTCCGACGGCTCGACGGATTCGACTTCGCCAATGAGGATCTTCGTGTCCTCCGGAACGTCGAAGCCCGCGAGTTTCGCGATCGTGACCGGTTTCTGTCCGACGATCTTCGCGTTCAACGCGCCGTTGATGAGAATCGTCTTGCGCGTCTTCTCCGTCTCCTGCTTGCTGAGGATGTGGCAACCGCTCTTCTTGAACTCGGCGCGGACGATGTCGTAGATCGAATCCTCAACGATCACGCTCTGCTCGGAGGCGCAGATCATGCCGTTGTCGAACGTCTTGGAGTGGATGATCGAACTCACCGCGAGCGTGATGTCCGCCGTCTCGTCGATCACCGCCGGCGTGTTGCCGGGGCCGACGCCGAGAGCCGGCTTGCCGGAGCTGTACGCGGCCTTCACCATGCCGGGGCCGCCCGTCGCGAGGATGATGTCGCTTTCCTTCATGAGGAGGTTCGTCTTCGGCAGCGACGGCGCGTCGATCCAGCCGATAATACCCTCCGGGGCGCCGGCGGCCACGGCCGCGTCAAGAACGACCTTCGCGGCAGCGATCGTGCACTGCTTGGCGCGGGGGTGCGGGCTGATGATCACGCCGTTGCGCGTCTTGAGCGCGAGCAGCGTCTTGAAGATGGCCGTCGACGTCGGGTTCGTGGTCGGAATCACCGCGCCCACCACACCGATCGGCTCGGCGATGCGCTGGTAGCCGAACGCATCGTCCTGCTCGATCACGCCGCAGGTCTTCGTGTGCTTGTAGGCGTTGTAGATGTATTCGGACGCGAAATGGTTCTTGATGATCTTGTCCTCGACGATGCCCATGCCCGTCTCGGCAACCGCCTGCTTCGCGAGCGGGATACGCGCCTTGTTCGCCGCAAGCGCCGCCGCCGCGAAAATCGTGTCGACCTGCTCCTGGGAGTAGGACGCGAATTTCTTCTGCGCTTCGCGGACTCGCGCGATCAGCGCTTCGAGTTCTGCAATGCCGTTGTCCACTTGGGGCGCGGCGGTTGTATCAGTGCTGTTCATGCCGTTTTGTCTTTCTCTTGAGTTGCGAAGGCCAATGGCCCCCGAAAAAACGGCGCGTATTATACAGGATAGAGGATTCAAGGGTCAAGTAGATTCAGTAAAAAAATATCAATAGAAATCAACCGATAAAAACCAATCGATTTTCCACTTGCGATTTCCAGGGGGACGGCGTATAATCTCCCGCCATGAAAACTGACGTCTCAAACCTCCCATTGCCGACGATTCGCCGCTTTCCCATCTATTTGCGGCGAATCCAGGATTGTATTGCGCGGGAAGAGGCGTTCATTTCGGGCGCGATTCTGGCGGACGTGCTGGGATTGGACCACGTAGTCGTGCGCAAAGACCTCGCGATGACGGGCGTGGTGGGCACGCCGCGCCTCGGCTTTCCCACGAAGGAACTGGCCGCCGCCATCACGAAGGCGCTGGGGTGGGACAGCCCCACGCAGGCCGCGCTCGTCGGTGTGGGCCACCTCGGCGGCGCCTTGCTCGGCCACAAGGGTTTTCTCGACCACAATCTCGAAATCTCGCTGGCGTTCGACGCGAACCCGGATCTTGTCGGCACACAGCAGCACGGCGTGACGATCCTGCCCGTTGCCGACTTGGAAACGGTCGTGCGCCGTCTGCACATCATCCTAGCGATTCTCACCGTCCCCAACGCGGCCGCGCAGGCGTGTGCGGACAAGCTTGTGGCCGGTGGCGTTCGCGGCATCTGGAACTTCACGGGCGTCGCCCTCAACGTCCCCGCCACGGTCAAAGTCCAGCACGAGGATCTCGTCTCCGGTCTCGCGGTCCTTTCGCACATGATCGCCACGAACCCGCCGCCCGACGCGCCTTGACGGCGTTTTCGATTCTCGGGCGCGGCCAGATGTGGTAGAATGGCGTCATGAAAACTGCTGGACGCCTCTTCTCGCTCGACCTGCTACGCGGGTTTGACATGTTTCTGCTCACGGTCATCGGCCCGCTTGTCGTCGCGGCCCACCGCGTGTGGAAATTGCCGCCCGCATTCATGGATCAGTTCGACCACCACTGGGGCGGCTTCACGCTGTGGGACATCATCATGCCGCTCTTTATCTTTCTCGCGGGCGTCTCCGTCCCCTTCGCGCTCACGAAGCGTCTGCCGGGTTCGGGCGACGCGACGAAAGCGGGAAAGTACTGGCGGCACGTGTTCGTTCGTGTCGCCTTGCTGTGGTTCGGCGGTTTACTCGTGCAGGGCGAACTCGCCACGCTCGACCCGCTCCGTATCAACTACTTCAACAACACGCTCCAGTCAATTGCCGTCGGCTACTTGATTGCCGCCGCGTGCTTCGCGTTGCCCAAGCGCAAAATTCTCTGCCCCGTGATGGCTTTCGTCCTCGCCCTCGTCTACGGCGTTCTCCTTCATGTGCTGGGCGACTACTCACCCCACGGCAATTTCGCCGCCCTTGTCGAAGGACGAATTCTCACGGCGATTCTCCCCGTACACAGCACGGTTCTCGCGCAATTCAACAATCCCGCGTCCGAGCCCTACACGTGGTATTTGACATCGCTCATGTTCGGCAGCATGGCGCTCTGCGGCGTCGGCTGCGGTACGCTCCTCGCCGATCATACGCTGAAACCCGGCGTCCGTTCCGCCGTGCTGCTCGGCGGCGGCGCGAATCTGCTCGTCATTGGTCTGTCATTGGGTGGCGGAGAAGCTCCGTTCATCCCCGCCATCAAGCACATCTACACCGTGAGTTTCACGGCTCAGGCAATGGGCTGGTGTCTGCTCGCGCTCGCCCTGCTCGAAATGATTCCCGCCACACCGCGAGTCCAACGCGCGTTCAGCCTCATCGTCCTCTACGGGAAATGCGCCCTCACGGCCTACATGGTCAGCCACTTCTTCAACCCCGCGTTGCGCGCCGCCGCCGCGACGATCGCGCAAGGCGTCCCGCGCTTTTTGGGCGACGCCTGCCAGCCGTTCGTCGTCGCGGTCGTCAGCGCGATCCTGCTCACCTTCGTGCTCGTCGTCCGTCTCCGTCTGCGCACATCGCGCCGCGCCGTTGACGCAGAACGTCCGCGAATGGTAGAATAAGGCGTATGGCGAAGACACTCAAAATTCCCTACGGTATCAAGGACTTCAAGCGCATCCGTAACGAAGGCTACTACTACGTGGACAAGACGGCCTTCATCCGGCGGATGGAGGCGCGCGACAGCTTCGTCTTCTTCGTGCGCCCCCGCCGCATGGGCAAGTCCCTCTTCGTCGAGACGCTGCGCTGCTACTACGACGTCAATGAGAGGGCGAACTTCCAAAAACTCTTCGGTGGCCTCGACATCGGCGAGAACCCGACGGAGAACGCAAACAAGTATCTGATGCTCGCGCTCGACTTCTCGCTCGTCGACCGCGGGGAGGGACTGACGCTGGCCGAGCGCTTCGAGCGCTACCTTTCCACGCAGCTCAACGCATTCCTGTATGCCTACGCGGAGTTGTTCGAGCCGAGTTTCGTGGAACGTCTGCTGGAGCGGAACGCCGTCGACAAGTTCAACGAGATCGTCTCGCGGGCGCGTCTGCGTGGCCGTGAAATCTACCTCGTCATCGACGAGTATGACAACTTCACCAACACGATGATGCGCGACGAGGCGGATCCCGACTACCGGTCCGTCACGCACGGGGCGGGCTTCTACCGCAACTGGTTCAAGGCGTTCAAGGAGGGCTGCTCGCGGATCTTCATGACGGGCGTCTCGCCCGTGACGATGGATGACTTGACGAGCGGCTTCAACATTGCCGCAAATCTCACGCAGCTCCCCGCGTTCAACGCGATGGCCGGCTTCTCCGAGGCCGAGGTCGTGAAGATGTACGCGGATTTCAGGGGAACGGGGCGCTTCACGGCGGGCGACCCGGCGGCGATCGTGAAGGCGATCAAGCCGTGGTACGACGGCTACTGCTTCGCGACGGCGTGCATCGGGAAGGAGTGCGTGTTCAACAGCGACATGGCGCTCTACTACCTGAAGGCGCTCGTGGACGACGGCCGGCCGCCGAAGAACATGGTGGACGCCAACATCAAGACGGACTACGAGAAGCTGAAAATCATCGCCGACATCCAGCGCCGGCAGTGCGGCGGCATCAGCAC
>CAYZYQ010000065.1:0-16737 GCA_964482645.1 uncultured Lentisphaeraceae bacterium
TTGTCGTCTCCATGGAACCAGCGGGAATGTCAAAACGCCCTTGACAGGCGCGGCGGGCTGTTGCATCTCTGGTCGAGGGTGTGGTATAATTTGCGCTGTCAACACGCCCCAGTCTTGGACGTAATGGGAGGGGCTCGTACATCTCCCCCGCGTGTTGACGGTTTTATCTTCTTTTCTTCCACATGGTTCGAAACTGAAGATTCGCTGGAACTGCAAATACAGTATAGACAGTTCCGTCATCGAATTTCTTTTTAAACTTCACCGTTTCTGTTGCAAGTCCACGGCGAACATTGGGAGAGCCTTTTTCAATGCTGTCATATGATTTTAGAACCTCACCAATTCTGGCGATGTCATCAGCCGTGATCGGGACTTGGCTCTTTTGCTTTTCGCCTTTCGTCAGCCCATCGACGTGTTTCCCGTGGCGGTTGAAGGTGTGGCGGATTTCATTGCCGCCGACGGTCGGGGTGAGGGACGTTGGCGCCACGCCGGAGACCTTTCTGATCTCTTCGGCCGTCTCCCTGCTTATCGGCGAAAGCCGCAGCGTCTTGCCGTCCGACGCCTCCGCCTTTTCGATTGCCCTCGCCTTTGCCAGTGTCAAGTCGGCGTCGGTTGTCTTGCAGACCTCCAGTATCTTCGCCGCGTCCGCGTCCCTCGCGACGTGCACCGTGCCGCCGCGCCGCCCCCTGTTCCACTTCTCGTCCTCGTACTTCGGGCTGCCGCGCGTCCCGCCCTTGACGCGCTTGACCGGCTCGAGTTGCAATCGCAATCAAAGCCGAAAGGAGGCACGGCGGGGGTTCGGGGGTGCAGCCCCCGTCCGTTGTCGTGCAATGGCAAATCGGCCCGAAATCCGCAGAATGGCCATTTGCATGGAAGCGGTTTACGCCGCGCAAGTACATCCCTTGGTGGAAGCGCGGCCGATGCCGACATCCCCTTGCGGCGGCATGGCCGTACTCCTTGACGGTGTGGGCGGCCCTTTCGTCGGCAGGGGCGCCGTTTGATATGGCAAGCCGAGGTGTGTGGACCCCGTCGTCGGCAGGGGCGGTCGTGATCGCGCCGCTGCCGAGATCCCCCTGAAACGGTGCGGGTGGGCTGGTGCGGGATGCCGCAGATATCCGCAGATATCTATTAAAGCCCAAACGGCAGGGGATTTGAGACAATGGGACACGCCAACGGTCAAACGGGAAATGACAGATGGGCACATTGGTCTTGAACAAGAAATCGGCGAGCGTCAAACTGGAAGGCGAACACCTGCTGATCCACGACCACGTGGACGGCTCCCTCCAGCGCGTCCCGCTTGTGAACGTGGATCGCGTCATCGTCTGCGGCGAACCCGCCGTCACGTTCCCCGTCCTCGCCGCGCTGATGGACTGCAACGTCCCCTGCAGTTTCATGACGGCCGGCGGACGCTGGCGCGGGCTGATGGACGGCGACGGCGGCTTTCACGCCGCCCGCCGGATGCTCCAATATGAGCGGATTTCCGATGCGCGTTTCTGTCTTGCGGCGTGTCGGCGGACGGTGGCGGACAAGTTGGCCAACTCCCGCCGTTCGCTCCAGAGGCTCTTTGCAAACCGCGGCCTCTCGCCGATGGCGGACGCCCATTTTCGCCAGCTGACCGCCCTATCCGCAGAGCTGGCGCATTCCGAGTCGGTGGACGGCATTCGCGGCGTCGAGGGCGCGGCGGCGGCGGTCTACTTCGCGTCCCTCGCGCAGTTCTTTCCGGCGGATTGCCCGTTCGTCGGGCGATCCCGCCGTCCGCCCAGGAACGCCGCCAATGCGCTCCTCTCCTTCGTCTACGTTCTGCTGATGAACGAGTTCGTCGCGGCGGTGCGCGCGCACGGTCTGGACGTGGCCGCCGGGTTCTTCCATCGCGGACACGACCGTTCGCCGGCGCTGGCCTTGGACTTGATGGAACCGTATCGTCCCGTCATGGCCGATCGCCTTGTCCTCAATCTGCTCAACCACCGTCGCATTCGGGCCGACGAGCATTTCGAGTGCCGCGAACACGGAGGCGTCCATCTGAACGAGGCGGGACGGCGGATTGCCTTTCGCGCGTTCGACGAGGAAATGCGCCGGACGCAGACGTGCGACGGATGTCAGGTTTCCGTCCGCGCCGGCATCGACCGCACGGTCTGCCGCTATCTTGAATCGCTTGAAAGCGCCACGCCGCTTGCATTCTTCCGCGCCGCGTAATGCTCCATCTCGTTGCCTACGACATCGCCAACCCGAAGCGCCTGCGCCGCGTGGCCAAAATCTGCGAAGGCTACGGCATTCGCGTGGAACGCAGCGTGTTCGAATGCGATTTGTCCGATACGGACATGGCGGCGTTCTGGACGCGGCTCTGCCAGGCCGTCGACACGCGGGAGGACTGCGTGGTCTCCTACCGGATTGGCGCAATCGATCGCCGCCACATCCGCCGCCTCGGCGGCGTGGGCGAAACCCTCTCCGCAGACGACATCGTTATCATCTAATACCCGCCGATTCGCCTCTTGCTACATGGACATCCCCCTTCGGCGTTTGCCGTATTGCCTTCCATTCCCGTTTCCAGGACGGCGCGGGAAGATGTGCTATACTGTACCCATGCAAATAAATCAGAAAACAGGGCTGGCCGAAGCGCGTTCAAAGATTCGGTCGTTTTCGATGACGCGGACGCTTCTTCTCGTCGGCTGTTGTCTGGTTTTTTGCGCGTGTGCCGCCGAGGCTGGCCCGCGGGCCGTGTTCAACACGTATGACGGCGAACGGACGATCGTGCCGCTGGCGACGGTTGTCCGTCCCGACGGCGGCGTGGCGGTCACGATCAAGAAGGAATCCGTGCCGCTCAACACGCGCAACGTGGAAGTGATGTGCAACGACTTCTTCGCGCAGAAAGGCGAGGCCGGCTGGTGGCTCGCGGGGCGCGGCGAGTTGGGATATTTCAAGACGAACGATTTCAGTCGCGTCTACGGGCGTTCCCGCGTCTACATGCCGTACTACGGTTGGAAAACGTCGAAGGGAACGCATCTGGCCATTGTCGAAGGGATGCGTTTCGAGTTCGAGATCTGGGTGACGAGCGACGCGCATGGGCTTTACCGCGCATTTCCGCGTTGGCGGCTTGACGACCTCAACGGCCCTACGGGGGCGTACGAGGACATGACGGTGGTCTTCTACGATTTGGGGCCGAATGCGGACTACAACGACATGGCGAAATGCTACCGGCGTTACAAGTTCGCGCACGACCCCGCCGTGAAGCCATTCAAAGAACGCATCAAGACGCGTCCGTATCTCGCAAAACTCGTTCGTTCGCTTGCCCTCCGTCAGCAGTGTGCGTACAAGACGACGGATTGGCGGAAGCGGCCGCCGGTGAACTACACGAAGGAGACGGAAGCGCCGGTCAAGTGCGACTGTTCGTTTGCGCGGACGTTGGAAAACCTAAAGCAGCTCAAGGCGCTCGGCGTCGAGGACATCCAGATTTGCATTGCGGGGTGGCAGACGGGCGGCTACGACGGACGCCATCCGGCCTCCTTCCCCGTGGAAGACGTGTGCGGCGGCGAGGCCGAATTGCGGAACCTGATCAAATCCGCGCAGGACATGGGTGTGATCATCGATTCGCAATCCAACTACACGGACTGCTATACCGTCTCGCCGTGGTGGTATGGCGGCGATGTGGCCTGCATGGGTCCGACGGGACGGCTGGAGGCGAATGGCGCCTGGCTGGGCGGTCGTTCCTACAACACGTGCCTCGTACGGGCATGGAACACCTATCTACCGGGCGAGCTGGCGAAAATCCGCGATCTCGGTTTTTGGGGAAGCGCGTATGTGGATGTCTTCACGGCCACGTGGCCCTATCGGTGTTGCAATCCGCGCCACCCCGGCACGCGGCAGGACGTTGCCAGCATCCAGTTGAAAGTGGCGAAGCGTCTGCATGAACTCAATGGCGGTTTTTCGAGCGAATGTTGTTTCGACCATCTGCTTGGCTACACGGACTACATCAACTACGTGTCCGCGCCGATTCGCGCGTTGCGTCAACGCGAGGCCGACCTGCGCAAGCAGGGTAAGCCATTTGTGTCGCCTGTCGATCGGTTCGTGCCGTTCTTCGAGTTGGCGTTTCACGATGTCGTGCTCTCGAACCCCGACAAGGTGACGCAGGAACTCATCCGCAATCCGGACGACGAAGTGCTGTTGGCGGAGTTTGGCGGACGGCCGATTTTCTATTCGCTGGATGGATACGTGAAACGGGGGCAGCTGCCGGAACTTAAAAAGGCCTACGACCGCTACCGGTCGCGCAGCCATCTGCAAATCGAGGAAATGATGTCGCATCGCGAACTCGCGCCGGGCGTGTTCCAGGTCGTCTACGCGAACGGCGAATCGATCGTGGCGAACCATGCGTCAACGGAATTTACGTTCAAGGGCGTCCCCGTGCCGCCCAAGGACTGGCGGCTCTGCAAGTGAGAACAGAAAAAGGAAATCAAAAATGACCAAGAAGACTTGTGTGCTGGGATTGTGTCTGGCGACGGCGCTGGCGTGGGCCGGGCCGCGTGAGGATGGGTTGTTCATTTCGCACGTCCATCGCGGCGGCGGGGCGCGGGAACGGCCGGACAACACGTTGGAGACGTTTCTGTGGTGCTGGGGCAACGGGTCGGCGTTGGAGTGCGACTGCCGTTGCACGAAGGACGGCGTGGGCATCATGTTCCACGACGACGATTTGCGGCGGACACCACGCGGCATTTCGGATGCGTTCAAGACGAATCGCATCAGCCAGTTGAACTGGGCGGACATCCGCGACATCGACGTCGGGTCGTATCTGAACGCGCAGTATGCGTCCGAGCGCATTCCGCGTATCGAGTCCGTGATGGCGGCGATGGTGGGGCATCCGTCGTATCTGCTGTTCGTGGACGAAAAGGGCGCGGGTCCGGCGCGGATTGCCGCCGAGGCGCGGAAGTTCGGCGTGCTGGATCAGGTCTACTACACGGGGGCGAGCTATCGCAACATCGTCAAGTGGAACGAAGTCGTGCCGGGCGGCAAGGCCCTGCTCTGGATTGGACGCTTTCCGCCGTTTTGGAAGCGCATGGATTCGAAGGCTCGCGCAGAAATGGGGACGGCCGTGCGGACGCATTTCGAGAACGTCATGAAGGAACTCCGCGCGCACGACTTCAAGTACGTCACGGCCGTGTCGCTCCACACGTACTGGAATCCGAAAGACCCCGTGGACCCGTTCATCATGGGAACGGACTATTTGAAGGGCCTGATCGACGAGTTCCATGCCCATGGCGTGAAAGTCTGCTCGATTCCGTTTGAAGGCGGCGAGACGGAGGCGGTCTACCACCGGTTGTGGGAACTTGGATGCGATGGCTTCTCCACGGACTATCCGTCCGTCATGTTCAAAGTCATCCGCGATTTGAAAGCCGCCGCGCATTTCAAGTCGCCGCAGGGTTGACATTCCCGCGCCAATAGAGGATAATTTACGGACACTTTGACGGAATACCCGAAAGGTCGTAGGAATGGCTGAAGAAAACAAGAACGAGATGAATACCGAGGACGCGCTGGATCTGGGCGGCCTGGGTTCCTTCGATTTTACACCGGATTGGGCCAAGGGACGGGCGGACGACAAGTCCAAGTACGCGCGTTTCGAGGGGCGCGAGGACCGTCGCGACGATCGCCGTGGGACGCCGCGTCCGGCGTTCTCCGGTCCGGCCGCTGCGGGTTCGCGTGGTGCGGCGCCGTTCCGCCGGGACGATCGGCCACGTGGCGCGGCATCGGGTTTCAACCGCGGGGATCGAGGTCCGGCGCGTCCCGCGCATGACGGGCGTGGCCCGCGCAAGGGTTTTGGCGGGCCGCGCGAAGGGCGTCCGCCGCGTCCGTTCATCAAGCCGCTCGACGTGGATGTGCGGATTCTGCCGAACCAGAAGGATCTCGGCACGATCATCCGCCAGATTCAGACGACGGGTCTGGCCTATCCTGTCAAGCAGTTGGCGCTCTTCTTCCTCGACCATCCGGAGGCCTGTGTGCTGCGTCTCACGCCGAAGGCGGGGGCGGACATTCATTTCCACCAGTGCAAGGCGTGTGGCTATGTGGCGTTTTCCGAGGCCGAGTTGCAGGCGCACGTGCTGGACGCGCATCTGACGGACTACTACACGGCCGAAGAAATCGACTGTGAACCGCCGAAGGGCAATTTCAACTGCGTCGCGCGGTGTGGCCTGAGCGGCGTGTTGCTCGGCCCGCCCAATCTGCACGGCTACGACGCGCGTATCCGCGAAGTCATCCGCGAGAAGTTTCCGGACATGGACGAAGCCGCCTATCGCGCCCGCATTGAAATGGTGCGGGATCCTGAAGCCGTCGAGGCGTGGCGCGCGTCCGTCACGAAAAAGATGGTCTACAAGCGCAAACCCGTCGAGGGCGCGGCGGCGGATGGCGCGTTGGACGCGCCCGCGCTGGAGCGCGAAGCGGCGGAGTTCGAGTTCCGCCGTACGATCGCGCCCAGTCTGCTCTCCACGCCGAAAGCCGTCGACGTCACGGCGGCGATGGCGTTGAAGTCCACCCACCGCGCGTACGTGTTTGCCTGCCGCGATGCGCTGACGTTCGAGCGTCGCCATCCGCGCAACCTCTTCCGTGCGCTCCACGGCGCGTTCCATCACCGCAAACTTGAGTTCTTCCGCGCGAACGGGCCTGACGGCCAGGAGTTCGTGTGCGCCGTGAAGCCCACGCCGCTCGACACGGAACACGCGATTCCCGATCTCGTCGCGCTCGTCAAGTACGTGGAAGAGCATCCGGACCAGCGCAAGACGGATGTCATCGAGGCGTTGGCGGCGGGCGATGCCGCGAAAGCCGCCGAGGTGAAGAACCATCTCTCGTGGCTCGTCGAAAAAGGCCACCTTGTGAATTTCCACGTTGGCATTCTCGCCGTGCCGTGTGCGCATCCGCGTTATCGTCCGCCGCAGCCGGCGCGTAAAACCGCCGTTGTGCCGCCGCCGGCGGAAAGCGCCCCCGCGCCCGCCGCCGAGACGGTCGCGCCGGTCGATGCGCCGGCGGCCGAAGAGCCGAAAGACGAGCCGGCGGCAACGCCTGTCGCCGAGACGGCCGCGCCCGCCGAAGAGCCGACCGCCGCGCCGGCGGCGGAGCCTGTTGTCGAGACGGCCGAGACGCCCGTCGACGCGCCGGCGGAGAAATAGTTTCCATCATCAAGTTCTGAATCAGGTATTATGAAGCTTCCTCTGAGTTGGTTGAATGAATTTGTCGACGTGTCCGACATCCCCGCGCAGGAACTGGCCGAACGTTTGACGCGCAGCGGTCTCCAGGTTGAGAGTATCGACACGGTGGGCGCCGAGCCGTTGTCCGATTTCTTCGTTGTCGGCGAAGTCCTCACGTGCGAGGTGATCGAGGGTACGCATCTGCACAAGACGACGGTTACGGACGGGCAGGAGACGATTCAAGTCGTTTGCGGCGCACCGAACTGCCGGGCGGGTCTGAAGAGCGTGTTGGCGAAGATCGGGGCGGTCGTCCCCGACGGTGGATTCAAAATCAAGAAGGGGAAGTTGCGCGGCGTCGAATCGTTTGGAATGCTCTGCAGTTCAAAGGAACTCGCGTTGCCGGGCGGTGACCACGAGGGCATCATCGAACTGCCGGCGGACGCGAAGGTCGGTGCGTTCGCGCGGGACGTGCTGGGCGGTGAAAAGCCGGAGACGGTGTTCGACATCGAAGTGACGTGGAATCGTCCCGACGCCTTGGGCGTCATTGGCCTGGCGCGTGAATTTAGCGCGGTGCTGAAGCGTCCGCTCAAACTCCCCGCCGTCGATTTCGTCGAGAGCGATGTGGACGTGAACGACGAAGTGAAAGTCGTCGTCGAGGATACGGTGCGCTGCCCGCGCTACACGGCGCGTGTCGTCACGTCCGTCAAGGACGGCCCGTCGCCCGACTTCATGGCGCGGCGTCTGGAGGCTTGCGGCGTCCGTTCGCTCGGACTGCTGGTGGACGTGACGAACTATGTGATGCTCGAATGCGGCCAGCCGATGCACGCATTCGACTACCGCCAGTTGGCGAATCGCACGATCGTCGTGCGCGACGCCCGGCCGGGCGAGACGATCCAGACGCTCGACGGTGTGGATCGAAAGCTGGACGAGACGATGCTCGTGATTGCCGACGCCGAAAAACCGAGTGCGGTGGCGGGCGTCATGGGCGGCGCGGGATCTGAAATCGCCGCCGGGACGGATTGCGTCCTGCTGGAATCGGCGTTGTTCGATCCGGCCTCGACGAAGAACACGGCCACGAAACTGGGATTGTCCACTGAGGCGTCCTACCGCTACATTCGCGGCGTGGACAAGGATTTGGCCGACTGGGCGAGCCGCCGGGCGGCGCATCTGCTGCAGAAATACGGCAACGCCGTTGTCGCGAAAGGCGTTGTGGATGCCGATTTCCGTACCCGGCCGCTGAACGCGGACGTGTCGCTCGACTTCGCGCGGGCGCGGCGTTTGATTGGCATTCCCGTGGACAACGACACGATGGTCGAACTGCTCGAAAGCCTCGGCCTCGTCTGCCGCGAGAAAGGCCCGTATGCGGCGGCGGAAACCGTGTCCTTCGGCATTCCGAGCTGGCGGTGGGATTTGTCCTTGGAGGCCGACCTTGTGGAGGAAATCGCGCGGTTGTACGGTCTGGACAACATTCCGGACACGATGCCGTCCGCGCCGAGCGTGTCGCCGTTGTCGGACGAGCCGTTCCGCGCACGGGAGAAAGTGCGGGCTACGTGCCTTTCCCTCGGCTTCACCGAGGCGATGCACTATTCGTTCCTTTCCGCCGGCGAGTTGAATGCGTTTGACGCCCGTGCCGACGTTGCGGCGGCGCGGTTGGCGTTGCCGGATCCCGTGAGCGCGGAATACGGCGTGTTGCGCGATTCGCTGTTGCCGCAGTTGATGGAATCGCTGGGGCGCAACGCGACGCACCAGGTCGAGACGCCGAAGTTGTTCGAGATGGGGCGCGTGTTCGGGCGGACGAAAGACGGGCGGCCGTTCGAGGCGGATCGTCTTGCGCTGGGCTTCGCCGGGCCGGTGGGGCGCGGCGTGCTCGACCGTCAGCGGGCTGTGACCGTTGAGGAGGCGTTGCTCTGGATGAAGGGTGCGGTGGAGGGGCTGGCGTCCAGCCTCCATGTGGCGAATCTCATGTTCAAACCCGTCGAGCATCCGGCGTTTGTGCCAGGCGCTGCGCTGGAAATCAAGGCCTACGGCAAGACGGTGGGCTTGATGGGCGTTCTCTCGGCGAAACTGCGCCATCCGTTCCGTCTGACGACCCAGATGGCGCTTGCGGAACTCGACCTTGCGCCGCTGACGCGGCGGTTCGACGCGACGGCGCGTGTGGCGCCCGTGCCGGCGTTTCCGATGGTCAAGCGCGACATCGCGTTCGTCGCGGGCGCCGATGTCACGCACGCGGCCGTCGAATCGTGCATCCGCAAGGCGGCGCCGAAGGAACTTGTGTCCGTGACGCTGTTCGACATTTTCAAATCGAAGGAACTCGGCGCCGACCGTCGTTCGTTCGCGTACTCGCTGGCGTTTCGTGCGCCGGACCGGACGTTGACGGACGACGAGGTGAACCGTGCCTTCGCCAAAATCATCGACGCATTGAAATCGACCTTGAAGGTCGACGTCCGTGATAACTGAAACCCACGTGGACCCTGACTTGTTCGTGAATTCGCAGTATGTCTCTGACCTTCGCTATTGATTGGGAACCTAAAGCCGTCGGCCCGTGGGCCGGCGGTGGGGGCGCCCACTTTGGACTCTGAGGTTCCAGAGGTTCTGTTGTTACGGCAAGACGGGGTTCTTTAATTTTTGGAAAAGACGATTGTGTGTAGCGCGAGACATGGCATGACGAAGTATCTGTTGGTGTTGGGATTGGTTCTTGTTTCCGCCATCGGGATGGCTGGGCCTTCCTTTGAAAAAGTACCGGCCGCCGCGCGGGCGGCGCTCTCCGGCGCACGTGGCCGGAAGGCCGTGAAAACGGGGTTTGTGTTCGCCAACGGGCACTACGTCAAGCCGCCCTATCGTATTGCGCGCCAGGGCACGGCGATTTTCGTCAACAACGAGCAAGTGACGGATCAGATTGTGTCGTGGAAGACGTTTCTGGCCGCCGCGAACGGCGTCTCCTCCGCGCCGCCACCTGCCGCTCCGGCCGCGTCCGAACCGAAAAAGGAAGCGCCATCCGCCGACGCGAAACCGTCTGCCGGCACGAGCGTCGATGATTTGTTCGACGACGAGGAGGCGCAGCCGGTCGCGCCGCGCAAGAAAGCCCCCGCCGCCGCGCCGAAGCCGCCGCCCGAACCCGAGGAGGAGTCTGCGGAACCCTTCACGGCGAATGCGCAGACGGACAAGTTGCTGAAGCGCGTCAACGCCTATCGGACGGAAGTGAGCCGGCGTCTGAGCGCGGGCAACGTTTGTTTCTTCGGGGCGCGTTATGGGCAGATCAACGTTCCGCCCCGGTTGGCGCGGCGGTTGTTGGCTGTGCTGCCCGAGGCCATGCGCGACGCCACCGATGCGGACGCGCTCTACGCCGCGATGCGCAAGAACGGGTTTGCGTTCATGTCGCGCGAACTCTGCGAAGACTTGATTGCCAACCGGGCCGACTACCTTGCGTTGCTTGAACGCCGCAAGCGGATGGAGGCGGACGCGGCGTTCCAGAAAGCCCTTTCGGATATGCAGCCATGACGTGCCGTTCTCCCCAGTTCCGTCTGGCGGCGGCCATCGCGTCCCTGTCGACTCCAACGGACGTTGAGGAGTTTTTGGCGGAGATTCTCACGCCCGTCGAATTGCGGAAGCTCATTTCGCGTTGGGAGTTGCTGGAACTTCTTGAGAAGGGCGTCTCCCAGCGGCAGATCGCCGCGCGTCTGGGACTTTCGCTCTGTAAAATCACACGCGGCGCCAAGATCCTCAAAATCGACGCCTCGCAGTCGGCCCGCCTCGTTCGTGCGGCGTTGAAGACGGAAATGGAGTGACGCCATGGAATTGACTTCGCCCTCGAATCCAAAAATCAAGTACGTTGTCAAACTCCGTACGTGTTCGTTCCGAGAGGAATCCGGCGAGATGATTGTCGAGGGATTCCGCGAATGCCGGCGGGCGCTTGACAACGGGTATCGTCCGCACGCGATTTTCCATTGTCCGGAACTCTATCTGAAGAACGAAAACGAGCCGGAGCTGGTGGACGATTGTGCGGAACGGGGCGCGGAGGTCTACACGTGTTCAAAGGCGGCGTTCCTCAAAATGGCGTACAAGGATCGGCCTGATGGTCTGTTGATGGTCGGCCCCCACGTGTCGCGTCGTTTGGATCAGTTGAAACTGCCGCCGAATGCGCTGGTCATCGTGACGGAGGCGATTGAAAAGCCGGGCAATCTGGGTACGATTCTCCGTTCCGCCGATGCGGCGAACGCAAGCGCGGTAATCGTTTGCGATCGGACGACGGACATCCACAATCCGAACGTCGTCCGTGCGTCGACGGGGACGATGTTCTCCGTACCAATCGTCGAGGCGTCGTCCGAGGAGGCGCTGGACTGGCTCAAGGCGCACGGATTTAAGATTCTGGCGGCCACGCCCCATGCCGAGAAACTGCATTTCGAGGTTGATTTGACGGGCAACGTCGCGCTGGCCGTCGGCGCGGAGCAGTATGGTCTGACCGCCCGCTGGATGGATCACGCCGACTTGCGTGTGCGGATTCCGATGTTGGGGTTGGCCGATTCGCTCAACGTGAGCGCGGCCGCGACGATTCTCGTCTATGAAGCCGTACGTCAGCGGATTGCTGCCGGCATTGACAAAGTACCGGCGTTCACGGCCTGGCACGGCGAGGGGATGCACGACCACTGAGTGGTGGAGAGGAGAATACGATGGGAGACTGGCTTGACCTGCGTCCCGATCCGGTCCATGTGAAGCGGGAACGTGCTCGTGCGCGGGAACTGCGGAAAACGGACTGGTGGAAGGCGCAAATCGCCGCCGGCGTATGCCACTACTGCCACAAGAAAGTCGGTGCGGCGAACCTGACGCTCGATCACGTCGTGCCCGTGGCGCGGGGCGGCCGGTCGACGCGCGGCAATTGCGTACCGTGTTGTCCGGACTGCAACGCCCGAAAGAGCGCCTACACGCCGGCCGAACAGATTCTCGCCCAGCTTTTCCCGGAGTGACCGTGGCCGGATGACGGCGGTGTATCGCTTCGGCGCATTCGTGACATTTTGTCATCTATGGCCGTGGGCAGAGGGGCATTTTCGTGTCGGCGTGTGTTTGGCACGGCTCGTGCTGTCTCTTCTGCCGAAAAGGAGATTTGAACATGAACGCAGAAAAATACACAACGAAAGTCAGGGAGGCGCTGGAGACGGCGCAGAACGTCGCGCGGCACCACGGCCAGCAGCAGATCGACGTCGAGCACCTGCTCTTTGCGCTCGTCAAGGATTCTCAGGGATTGGTGGCGGGGCTTTTCTCGCGCATGGGCGCGGGCATTGCGCCGCTGACGGCGCGGCTGGAGCAGGCGATTGCGGACAAGCCGCGCATCACGGGCAACGTGGAGATGGACAAGATCTACATCTCCAGCGAACTTGCGAACGTTCTGATGCGGGCCGAAGACGCCGCGAAGGACATGAAGGACGAGTACGTGAGCGTCGAGCATCTCGTGCTGGGCATCCTTCGGACGCCGGATGCGCCGTGCGCGAAATTGCTGAAAGACGCGGGCGTGCAGGAGAAGCCGTTTCTGGACGCCCTCCGCGCGGTGCGCGGCAACCAGCGCGTGACGACGGACAACCCGGAAGGGCAGTACGAGGCGCTGAAGAAATACGGCACGGATCTCGTGGAAATGGCGAAAGCGGGCAAGCTCGATCCCGTCATCGGCCGCGACACGGAAATCCGCGACGTCGTGCGCATCCTTTCGCGCAAGACGAAGAACAACCCTGTCCTCATCGGCGAACCGGGCGTCGGCAAGACGGCCATTGTGGAAGGTCTTGCGCAGCGGATCGTCCGTGGCGACGTGCCGGAGGGGCTGAAGGACCGCACGGTCTTTTCGCTCGACATGACGGCGCTGATGGCGGGCGCCCAGTATCGCGGGCAGTTCGAGGAGCGTCTGAAAGCCGTCCTCAACGAAATCAAGGCGGCGAACGGGCGGATCATCCTCTTCATCGACGAAATCCACACGATCGTGGGCGCGGGCAAGACCGAGGGTTCCACGGACGCCGGCAACATGCTCAAGCCGATGCTGGCGCGTGGCGAACTGCACTGCGTGGGCGCCACGACGCTGGACGAGTACCGCAAGTACATGGAGAAGGACGCCGCGCTCGAACGCCGGTTCCAGCCCGTGATGGTGAACCCGCCCACGGAGGAGGACGCGATTTCGATCTTGCGTGGTCTGAAGGAGCGTTTCGAGAAGTACCACAACGTCCACATCCAGGACGGCGCCCTCGTGAGCGCGGTCACGCTGTCGAGCCGCTACATTCAAGACCGTTTCCTGCCAGACAAGGCCATCGACCTTCTCGACGAGGCGTGTGCGTCGATCCGGACGGAGATGGATTCGTGCCCGGCCGAGCTCGACGAGATCACCCGCCACGTGCGGCGGCTTGAAATCGAGGAAATCGCCCTTGCGAAGGAGAAGGACGAGGCGTCGAAGAAACGGCTCGACGAACTGCGCAAGGAACTGGCCGAACAGAAGGCGAAGGCCGACGCGATGACGGCGCGGTGGAAGAACGAAAAGGCGGCGCTCGAAGACGTCAAGCGCGTCCGTACGCAATTGGACGAGGCGCGTCATGCGTTCGACACCGCGCTGGCGGCGGGCGACAACGCCAAGGCTTCGCAGATCAAGTACGGCACGATTCCCGAACTTGAGAAGAAGTTGCAGGAGCACGAGGCCGACATCCGTACGAACGGCGGCGACCAGATGCTGCGCGAAGAGGTGACGGCCGACGAAATCGCGGAGGTCGTTTCCCGTTGGGCGGGCATTCCCGTGACGAAACTGCTGGAAGGCGAGCGTGAAAAACTGTTGCGTCTGGACGACATTCTGCACGAGCGGGTCGTCGGTCAGGACGCGGCGGTGGACGCCGTGGCGGACGCCGTGCTGCGTTCGCGCGCGGGTATCAAGAACCGCCAGCGGCCCGTGGGCGCGTTCCTTTTCCTCGGGCCGACGGGCGTCGGCAAGACGGAGCTCGCGAAGGCGCTGGCCGCCGAACTCTTCGACGACGAGGCCTCGATGGTCCGCATCGACATGAGCGAGTACATGGAGAAGTATTCCGTGTCGCGGCTCGTTGGTGCGCCGCCCGGCTACGTGGGCTACGACGAAGGCGGACAGTTGACCGAAGCCGTGCGCCGCAAACCGTATTCCGTCGTGCTGCTCGACGAAATCGAAAAGGCGCATCCGGACGTCTTCAACCTGCTCTTGCAGGTGCTGGACGATGGACGTCTGACGGATTCGCACGGACGTACGGTCAGTTTCAAGAACGCCGTCGTCATCATGACGTCGAACGCGCCGCGCGAGTCGTTGAAGCAGATCTTCCGTCCGGAGTTCCTGAACCGTCTCGACGAGATTCTTGAATTCAAGGCGCTCACGCAGGATCAGATCAAGGCCATCGTGAAACTCCAGCTCAAGGACTTCGCGAAGCGTTTGGCCGAACAGGAGATCGGATTCGAGATCGACGACGCGGCGCTCGACCGCCTTGCGCAGGACGGGTACGATCCCGCCTACGGTGCGCGGCCGGTCAAGCGCGCCATCCAGCGCGATCTGGAAACGCCCATGGCGCGGGCGATCGTGTCGGGCAAATACCCGCCCGGATCCACGGCCCGCGTCACCGTCCGCGACGGCCAGTTCGTACTGGCCTGACGCAGTCCTGTCGTCTAGGCGTTTCTACACGGCCGCAACCCACCGCCGTCGAAAGCAATCCGCTTTCGACGGCGGTGGTTATGTTATACTAGTTGCATGGAAAAGGTTGCGACAGACATCATTTCGCCAGGAGAAAGCATGAAACGGAAATGGACGAGGGCGGTTCTGTTTGTGGGCGTTGGTTTGGGCTTTGTAGCGCATGGTGCGCTCAAGCCGTTGCCGCCCGGCAAATTGCCGGATGCCGCGACGTTGAAGATCAATGCGGGGCGTACGATTCAGTTTGCGCATCCGTTGCCGCGTATGCGGTGCGGAAAGGCGACGTGCGGGACGTACAACAACTACGAACTGGCCTATCCGGGTCTTCTCAACACGGCGAGTCCGCAGTTCGGCACGACGCTCTGGCAACTCCGCCGCGTCGTGTGGGCCGATCGCCGGCAGGTCTTCGTCGACGGGCGCGTCCTCACGTGCCAGCTCAACTGGGTGCGCGACCACATTCACCAGATGAAGGGGTTCTGCCACTGGGAATACGACCTGACGAGTTTTCTCGATTTCATCCTCGACACGCAGCGGGCCGACGGGCAGTTCTACGAACTGATCAAGCAGCTTGACGATACGCATTGGGCTTTTGTCAATCCCGACTGCCGCATTCTCTATCCGGAGGACAACCAGTCGCTTGTCCGCCTTGAACTCGAAGCCGACATCGAATACCTCATGGTCGAGGGGTGTCTGCAGGCGTGGCGCGTGACGGGCGACGACGCCTGGCTTGAACGGGTCTTGCCGAAATTGGAGAAGGGCATCGACTACATGACGTCGGATGTCAAGCGCTGGGATGCGTCGCACGGGCTTTGCAAGCGCCCCTACACGATCGACACGTGGGATTTCACGGCCGATCCGCTGTCGGGCCACAATCGGACGATTCAGCTCGACGAGCCGATGGCGATCATGCATGGCGACAACACCGGCGTCTACCAGGCCATGATGCAGTTGGCGGAAATCAACACCTATTTCGGTCGAAGCGAAAAGGCCGCGCACTGGCGTTCGCGCGCGGCTACGCTCAAGGCGAACATGATGAAGCATCTCTGGAACGGTACATTCTTCCGGCACCAGGTGCCGCTGAACTGTCCGCCGCAGGATGCGCATGAGCACGAGCGCCTGTCGATGAGCGATGCCTACGCGCTGAATCGCGGGGTGTTGTCGATGGACGAATGCCGTTCCATCATTGCCGAGTACAAGGCGCGTCGGGCCACGATGAAGGGGTTTGCCGAATGGTTCACGATCGATCCGCCATACGAACCGGCGTTCGGCGACAAGCCGGCGGGGCAGTACATGAACGGCGCGATTTGTCCGTTCACGGCGGGCGAACTCGCCAAAGGCGCGTTTGAGAACGGCGAGGAGGCCTACGGTTGGGACATCCTTTCCCGCATTTCCGAAATCGTCCGCCGCGACAACGGCAACATCTACTTCCTCTACCATCCCGTCACGGGGAAGCCGCAAGGCGGCGGGCCGAGCGCCTGGGGTGCGGCTGCGATTCTTAGCGCGGTCGATCAGGGACTGGCGGGTATCCAGGATTTGAGCAAGCAGTATGCGCAGTTGCGCTTCGCGCCGCGCTGGGCCGTGACGCCGTTCGTGGAGGGCCGTTATCTGACGGGCTACGAGCTGTCGAAAAAGAAGGTGGACGTACGCTGGATTTTCACGGACAAGGGTTTCCGCTACCATTTGGAATCGCCGGCGCAGCGCGTTCAGGCCCACGTGCTCGTGCCGGCCGGCCGTACGCCCGTGAAACTGCTGGTGAACGGACAGGAGACGCCGTTCACGACGGTTGATGTGTATGGCTCGACGTACGTCGACGCGACGGTTGTTTCGGTCCAGGGCGTGGCCGATTTTGAAGTGCTCTATTGATTCGCCAACACGAAAATGAAAGGGACGAAGATGAAACGAGGATTGCTT
>CAYZYQ010000066.1:0-16674 GCA_964482645.1 uncultured Lentisphaeraceae bacterium
CCGACGAACCGTGTGTCGGCGGACGATGTTGTCGGGCAGAAGGAAACGCACGAGTTCCCCGCGTTGTCGCTTGCGAAGACGAAGAAAGTGGCCGACGTCGCGAAGTGGGCCGAAGGTCGTCCGATTTGGCTGTCGTGGAAACTGGATGGCCTGACGCTCGTCGTCACCTATGACGGCGGGGCGTTGACGAAAGTCGTGACGCGCGGCGACGGACACGAAGGGACGAACATCACGCATCTCGCCGCCGGCATTCGTGGTATTCCGAAGAAGATTAAAGACACGGGGCATCTTGTCGTGCGCGGCGAGGCCGTCATTTCCTACGCCGACTTCGAGGAGTTCTGCGCGTCGTCGCAGGAGGACTACGCCAACCCGCGCAATCTGGCGTCCGGTTCGCTGTCGTTGAAGGACGTCGCGGAATTGAAGTTGCGCAAACTCCAGTGGATTCCGTTCACGCTCGTTCACGTTGACCACGACATCGTTTCCTGGGGGGCGCGGATGGACTATCTGCGCGAAGTTGGTTTGAACGCCGTTGCGCGCGAACGAATCGAACACCCGTCGGTCGACAACCTTCAGGCCGCCATTGATCTCTGGACGACGAAAGTGACTGCGCGCGAGAATCCGTTTCCCGTGGACGGGCTTGTCTTCTGCTACGACGATACGGACTATGCGAAGACGGGTTCCGTGACAGGACATCACGCCACACGTGCCGGACTGGCGTTCAAGTGGCAGGACGAAACGGCGGCTACGCGGCTCGATCACATCGAGTGGTCGTGCGCCGTGGCGTCCATTGCGCCCGTGGCCGTGTTCGAGCCGGTGCCGTTAGAGGGGACGATTGTCAAACGCGCCTCGCTCTGCAACATTTCCGAATGCGAGCGCTTGGGCATCGGTGGAAAGGGGACGGAACTCGTCGTCATCAAGGCGAACAAGATCATTCCGAAAGTTGTTGAAATCACGCAGAAGGTCGGTACGTTCGAAATTCCGGCGACGTGTCCCGTCTGCGGCCACACCACGGAAGTCCGCGAATCCGATACGGGCACGAAGACATTGCGTTGCACGAATGCGTCGTGCGCGGCGCGTGAACTTCGGAAATTCATGCGGTTTGTGTCGAAGAGCGGGATGGACATTGACGGACTGGCGGGCGCGACGCTTGCGAAGTTCGTCAACCGGGGGTGGATCAAGACGCCGGGCGACATTTATCGGCTGGATGCGCATCGCGACGAGATTGCCATGATGGACGGCTTTGGCGCGAAAAGCGCGGACAATCTCTGCGAGGCGATTGCGGCGGCGCGTGTCCGCGACGCTGTGAACTTCCTGACGGCGTTGTCGATTCCGCTTTGCGGGACGGAAGTGGCGAAACGTCTGCTGGCCGTCTATCCGATTCGCGAGTTGATTGCCCAGGCGGAAGCGGCGGCGAATCCGTCCGACCTTTTCGCGCCACGGGAGGACGTGTTCGCGTCCATCGACGGTCTCGGCCCGATCAAATCCGCGACGATCGTCAAGTGGTTTAACGATCCGGTGCACCGGGCGATTGTGGACGACGTGCTTGCGCAGGTCACGTTGAACGACTATCAGAAAGCGACGGCGGGCGGCACGTGCGCGGGTTTGGTTTTTGTAGTGACGGGCGACGTACACCACTATGCGAATCGGAACGAACTCAAGGCGTTCATCGAATCGCAGGGCGGCAAAGTGGCCGGCGGCGTTTCGTCCAAGACGAATTTTCTCATCAACAACGACGTTGAATCGACATCTGGCAAAAACCGGAAGGCCAAGGAACTCGGCATCCCGATTCTTTCCGAAAATGCGTTCCGGGCGCGATTCGCGCCCGAGGCGGCATCGGCCGACGAGACGACCTGAAACTAGATGGCGGGCGGCGTTTCCCGCGTCAGGGCGAAACGGCACGCGGCCGCGCAGGACACAAGGGCGAGCGCGAGATACAGGGCGAATGTCCACGTGTAGCCGTCGGCGCCGGTCGCCATCAGTTTTCCGCTGACCTGGTTCGCCCCGACCTGCACGATGTTCGCGAAGAAGTTCGTGAAGCCGATTGCGCTCGCCATGTAGATCGTCGGCACACATTCTTTCGTTCCCGCGAGGAGGACGCTCGTCACACCGTAACCCGCGCCGACGAGGAGATAGGCCGTACGGTAGACGGTGAGGTCGCGAATGCCAGACGACGAGGCGACGAGCAAGATGGCGAACGCCGCCACGAGCGCCCCCGATCCCCACATGAAGAACGGACGGCGGGCGTTGTGCAGCAGGAGGCTCACACTACCCATGAGCGTCATGCCGGCGACGACGACCCAGTTCATGTGCGAAACGAGCGAGACGTCGCCGAGCGTCCGCGCAAACGGCGCCGCGCCGACACAGAGGAAACTCCAGTAGACCGCGATATTCAACCCCGTCGCAAGAATGGCCATCCGCGCACGGGGCGACTTAAAACTCGCCACCATGGAACGGATGGGAAAGACCTCGCGTTTGGGCGTCGGCGTCTGCGGGGAATGCGTGTGCAGACCGAATCCGGCGAAAAGGGCGATGCCGACAGCGGCGGCCAGCGTCCCGGAGTTGATGGCACGCGCGGCGAGTTGCCAACTACCACAGTGTTCCATCAGCGCCGGGAAAACCGCGCTTGCGCCGAGCGTGCCGCCGTAGCTGAAGACGTAGAAAATGCCGATGAGCGCGGCGAACGCGCGGCGGTTGAACGAGACGTCGAAGAGTTTGAGGATGGACAAATAGACGAGCGTGCGTCCGCCGCCGTTGACGAACTCGCCGGCGAGCATCCAGAGAAGATGTGTCGATTCATGAACGGGAATGTAGCCGACCGCTTGAATGGCGGCGCCAATGAGCAGCATCCGCAGCCATCCAAACCGGTCGACCAGCATCCCGCCGATGCCGATGAACGCCATGCATCCCAACACGCCCACGCTAGGCAGCATGGCCACCTGCGCGTGGGTGAAGCCGTAGTCCGACACGATGCGCTCAAACACCATGCCCGGCACGGCCACACGGCTCATCGCGCCCAGCATGTACACGAGACAGCCTACGAATGCGGCGAGGATGGGGCCGAATTTGCGCAGGGTGTCTGTCATGGCGTCTGTTAATGGAGAACGCTGAGCTTTGTGCGGACGTGCGCAGTCAGTTCGGGCGACGGCGGCTTGACGCCGTCAAGTCCGTAGGGAATGCCAAGCGCTTTCCATTTGAAGACGCCGAGCGTGTGGTAGGGAAGAACGTCCACGCGCGCGATGTTCTTCAAGGAATGCAGAAACGCCGCCGTGCGGTCGACAATTTCGTCCGACGCATTGATGCCCGGAACGAGGACGTAGCGAATCCAGACCGGCTTGCCGATTTCGTCCAGATACCGAGCGCAGTCGAGGATGTTTTCGTTGCCGCGTCCGGTGAGTTTTTCGTGCGCGGCGGAATCGATGTGCTTGATGTCCAGAAGAACGAGATCGGTAGCGGCCATCAGGCGCGTGAAACGCGGAAGCCACGTTGCGTCGCGCGTGAACGGTTCGGCGGCGGTGTCGAGACACGTGTTGATGTTCCGGGCATGGGCCTTTTCGAAGAGATCCGTAAGAAAGTCGAGTTGGAGAAGGGGTTCGCCGCCAGACACGGTGAGACCGCCCGCGTCGCCCCAGTAGGAGCGGAACCGTTCGATCTTGTCCAACACCTCGTCGGCGGACATCAACTGGAATTCTTTTTTCGCCCACGTGTCCGGGTTGTGGCAGTAGCGGCAGCGGAGGTTGCAACCGTTGAGGAACACAATGCTTCTGACGCCGGGGCCGTCGGCCGCAGCGAACGATTCAATCGAGTGTATCCGTCCGTAAAACATGGCGCACATTATACCAAGAGGTCGGGGCCTTGCAAAGCGGCGTATCGCACTTAGGAGGGTGGAGGCAATTGGTTCGGGTAAGGGCGGGTGAGGAAATCGGGCTTGTCCGCAAACACGGATTTTTGTATAATACGCATCACATTTCAAATCCAAAGGAGAAGAAGTAAAATGGGCGAAGTCATCGGCGCGGGCGAATTGCACAAGGGCGTCAAACTTTTGATCGACGGCGAACCGTGGGAAATCACGGAGTTTGATTTCTCGAAACCGGGCAAGGGCCAGGCGATCTACAACTGCAAACTCCGCAACATGATCACGGGTGGCGGCATGAGCCGCAGCTACCGTTCGGGCGACAAGTTCGAGAAGCCCGAACTCGTCCAGACGTCCGTGACCTATTCCTACGACGACGGTACGGCGTTCGTCTTTACGGACGAGAACTTCGAGGAAATCCGCGTGACGCCCGACGTGATGGGCGACAAGAAGTACTTCCTCATGGACGAGATGGAAGTCAAGGCGCTTTTCTTCAATGATCGCGTCATTGGCGTCCAGTTGCCGCAGCTCGTCGAGCGCAAGGTCATCAAGGTTGAACCGGGCGTCAAGGGCAACACGGCCTCCGGCAAGGTTACGAAGCCGGCGACGGTGGAAGGCGGTTACGTGTGCGCCGTCCCGCTCTTCATCAACGAGGGCGACACGATTCGCATCAACACGGAGACGGGCGACTACAACGATCGTACCGCCACGAAGTAAACGGCGTTAGGTAAAGTGGAGTTGTCGAGATGAAGATTCTTGTGACGGGCGGGGCCGGCTATATCGGATCCCATACGGTGTTGGAGTTGTTGAAGGCGGGCCACGACGTGGTGGTGGTGGACAACCTCTGCAATTCGTCCAAGGAATCCTTGAAGCGGGTCGCCAAGTTGGCCGGCCGGGAGCCGGTGTTCTACAAGTTGGACATCCGCGACGAGAAGAAACTCGACAAGGTCGTGGCGGCGGAAGCCCCGTTCGACGCGACCATCCACTTCGCCGCGCTCAAGGCCGTGGGCGAGTCCACCCGAATCCCGCTGGACTATTACGCGAACAATCTGGGCGGTACGTTCACACTCTTGAAAGTGCTTGCCGCCCACGACTGCAAAAACATCGTCTTCTCCAGTTCCGCGACGGTCTATGGCCAGCCGCAGAGCGTGCCGATTCGCGAAGACTTCCCCACGCCGGGTTGCACAAACCCGTATGGCTGGACGAAGCTGATGATGGAGCAGGTGTTCCGCGACGTCCAGAAAGCGGACACGGCGTGGAACACAATCATCCTCCGTTATTTCAATCCCATCGGGGCGCACGAAAGCGGCTTGATCGGCGAAGACCCTGCCGGCATCCCGAACAATCTGCTGCCGTACGTGGCGCAGGTCGCGGTCGGTCGTCTGAAAGAACTCAGTGTGTTCGGCAACGACTATCCGACGCCGGACGGTACGGGCATCCGCGACTACATCCACGTGGTCGACTTGGCCATCGGCCATCTTCGCGCGATTGAAAAACTCGCCGAGAAGCCGGGATTCAAGGTGTTCAATCTCGGTACAGGGCATGGCTATTCCGTTCTCCAGATCGTCAAGGCGTTCGAGGCCGCGAGCGGGAAGAAGGTGCCGTACGTAATCAAGCCGCGCCGTCCGGGCGACATCGCCGAATGCTGGGCCGATCCGGCATTGGCGGCGCAGGAACTTCACTGGACGGCCACACGTGGCATCGAAAAGATGTGCGAAGATCTGTGGCGCTGGCAGTCCATGAACCCGTATGGGTACGGACAGAAGAGTGAGTGATTTCGACGAAATCCTCGAAGCCTTTGAAAAGGCGCTTCTGCTGGAAGCCGAACTCGGTACGCGCACGGTCCCCTGTGATCGTGCGCTTCTTGTGCCGATGAAACCCGTTGCGGCCGCGAAAGCCGTACCCGTCCCGCAACCATCCGTACCGTCCCCACAACCGCAGCCTCCTCCTGCGCCGTCCGCGCCGCCGCCATCTGCGCCCTCCGCGTCACTGTCGTCCGTGCAGCCCGCATCGGTCGTACCGCCGCCGCCGCCCGCGCCGTCGATTCCGTCGACGGTCGCCGAGGTGGGGGGCGACGTGTTGGGCGCGGCGTTTCGCGCGGAACTGGAAGCGTGTACCAAATGCCCGTTGGCGACGCTGGGGCGGACGCATGTTGTCACGGGGCAGGGGAACGGGGTGTCGCCAGACTATATGTTTATTGGCGAGGCGCCGGGGGAGGAGGAAGACCGGCAGGGGCTGGCGTTCGTTGGCGCGGCGGGGCGTTTCCTCACGAAGATGATTCAAGCGATGGGGTACACGCGGGAGCAGATTTTCATTGCCAATATCTGCAAGTGCCGACCGCCGAAGAACCGGACGCCCTCGCCGCAGGAGATGGTGGCCTGTCTGCCCTATCTGCACCGTCAAATCGCTCAGATCAAGCCGAAGTGCATCATTCTCTTGGGACGGACGGCAATGTCCGGCCTCTTCCCGCATCGGCGCATCCGGCGCGGCGTCTGGGAGGAATACGCGGGCATCCCCGTCATTGCCACGTTCCATCCCGCCTACGTGTTGCGTTTTGAGTCGGGTGCTGATCCGGCGGGGTTGCGCCAGGCCAAGCTGGAGGTTTGGAATACGCTCAAGATGGCGTTGGCGCGTTTTGGGCGTACGCCGCCGTCCGTTTCGCGCAAGTGAACGCGATTTTGGTATAATGTGTCTACGAACGAAAGGGTTTCCACGTGAAAGCATCTGAACTTGCAGTCGAACTGGGCGGCGTCCTTGAGGGCGCCGATGTTGATTTGGTCGCCTGTGGCGGTCTGGAAGAGGCGCGGCCGGGCGATCTCAGTTTCTGCAAAGACCCCAAGCATGTGCGGCTCGTCCAGTCGACGAAGGCGTCGGCCGTGTTGTTGCCGCCGGATTGGACGCTGGGGGCGCCGTGTTCGATCATCCGCGTCGAAGATCCGAACCACGCCTGCATGAAAGCGGCCGCCCTGTTCGCGCCGCCGCCGCCCGTCCGTGCGCCGGGCGTCCATCCCACAGCCGTCATCGCGCCGGGCGTGACGCTGGGGCCGGATGTGCATGTGGGGCCGTTCACCGTAATCGAGAAGGGGACGGTTGTGGGCGCCGGCGCGGTGATCGAGGCGCAGGTGTTCATCGGCGAGAACTGCACGATCGGCGCGGGTTCGCATATCTATCCGCAGGTCACGTTGCGCGAAGGTACGAAGCTCGGCACGGGCGTGATTCTCCACTGCGGCGTGCGGCTGGGCGGTGACGGCTACGGGTACAACACGACGTTCGAGAACGGGCTGCCGAAAATCGAGAAGATTCCGCAGTTGGGCATCGTGGAGTTGGGCGACTACGTGGAAATCGGGTCGAACACGACGATCGACCGTGCGCGTATCGGGCGGACGTACATTGGCCCGCACACGAAAATCGACAATCTTGTCCAGATCGGGCACAACGTGAAGGTGTCCGGCTACTCTGGTATCATCGCCCAGGCGGGCGTGGCGGGGTCGACGCAGATTGGCACGGGCTGTCTCATCTGGGCGCAGGCCGGCATTTCGGGGCACATCAAAATCGCCGACGGTGTTCAGGTCGGCCCGCAGGCCGGCGTGCCGCAGTCGCTGGATGGATCGCTGAAGTATGTGATCGGCGCCCCGGCGATGTCGATGAAAGATCTCGCCGCAATTACGCTCTCGCCGAAAATGATTCAGAAGACGCGGGCCGAACTAAAAGCGTTGAAGCAGGAAGTCGCGCAACTGAAGGCGGACAAATGAAACCCGTCGTCGTCATCCCCACGTACAATGAAAAGGAGAATGTCGCGGAAATGGCCGCGGCGGTTCTGGCGAATCTGCCGCCGGAAGGCCGACTGTTGTTTTTGGACGACAATTCGCCGGACGGTACGGGGGCGATCATTGACGGACTGTGCGCACACGAGCCGCGCATTTCCGTGATGCACCGGGCGAAGAAGGAGGGATTGGGCCGCGCCTACGTGGCGGGGTTCGCGCAGGCGCTGGCCATGGGCGCGACGCACGTCATTGAAATGGACTGCGATTTCTCGCACGATCCGCGCGATCTGCGGCGGATGCTGGCGGCCATTTCCGAGGGCGATCCGCGTCCCGACGTCGTGATTGGTTCGCGCTACGTCAAGGGTGGAAAATGCGTGGGCTGGCCGTTCAAGCGGTGGTTCGTGTCGCGCTTCGGGGGGCTTTTCATCCGTCTTGTCATGGGGACGCCGGTCATGGATCCGACAGGCGGGTTCAAGTGCTTTACCCGCGCGGCGTTGGAACGGCTGGGCGATTTTTCCGCCATCCAGTCGTTCGGCTACTCCTTCCAGATGGAGATGAACTACCGGATGTGGAAGATGGGGTTGCGGCTGAAGGAAATCCCCATCACGTTCACGGAACGGCGGGCCGGCAGTTCGAAAATCACCGGTTCAATCGCCACGGAGACGTTGCGGCTGGTGTTCAAGATCCGCTTCGGCAAATGAACGGAACGAAGGAATCGCCGTGTTGACGTCTGTCGGACTTCGGAATGTGCTCGTTGTCTGGCTGCGCGCCCTGCGCGTGAATCAGTGGACGAAGAACGCCGTCGTGTTCGCGGCATGGTTCTTCGCGGTGGCGGACGTTTCCCAGGCGTCGATGGCGCGCGGGTGGCGGCCGTTCGCGCTCGTGTGCGCAATGGCCGCGTCCTTCTGTTTCGTGTCGAGCGCGTTCTATCTGCTGAACGACGTGTCCGACTATGACGCGGATCGTTTGCATCCCGTGAAACGTCTGCGCCCGATCGCGGCGGATCTCATTTCCAAAATCGACGCCGTGCGGGCGGCGCTGGCGCTCTTCGCGCTCGGGTTGCTGTTTCCGTGTTATCTCGTCTTCCGTCATCCCGACCGCACCTGGGGGTTCGCCGTCATTCTCATCTACACGGTGATGCAGTGCGGCTATTCGGGTTTTCTCAAACGTCTCCCCTACATCGACGTGGCAATCATCGCCGCCGGGTTCGTCCTTCGCGCCGTGGCCGGTGCCGCCGCCATGGACGTGCGCATCTCCCCGTGGCTGCTCGGGTGCGCGTTCGCGCTTTCGTTGTTCCTCGCGCTCTGCAAACGCCGCCACGAAAAGACGACGGCGGCCGCGTCCCGTGCCGCGTTGAAGGGCTATCATCCGCGTGTACTCGACGCGCTGATCGCGCTGACGGCCGTGGGCGCGTGCGTCGTCTATCTGTGCTACACGCTGGCGGCGGACACGGTGGCGCGTTTCGGGACGCGGGGACTGGCATTCACGGCCGTGTTCGTGGTGCTCGGCGTCGTGCGGTATCTTTGGTTGTTGTACAAGAAAGGTGATGTCGGTCGGCCGGAGAAGGTTCTCCTGACCGACCGCGTGCTCTGGCTGGTGATGGCTGGCTATGGATTGACGGCCGTATGTGCCGTGGGAATGGCAAGACTATGTCGTTAGACAATAATTCGTTTTTGGATCGTTTGACGGCGCGGCGGCGGTTCGGGATGCGTCCCGGACTCGAAACGATGCGCACGTTGATGGCCGAACTGGGCAATCCCCAGGATGGTCTGAAATTCATTCACGTGGCGGGCACGAACGGCAAGGGTGCCGTGACGGCCATGCTCGATTCCGTGCTGCGCGCGGCCGGCTACAAGGTCTGCCGCTACACGTCGCCCCACCTCGTGACGATCGCCGAACGTTTCTTCGTGGACGGTGCGCCGGCGGACATGGCGGAACTGGAGACGGTTGCGGACGTTGTCTTTCCCGTCGTGGAGAAGGTCGAACGCGAACATCAGGTGGACGTCACGTTCTTCGAGGCGCTGACAGCCCTTGCGTTCGTCCTCTTCGCCCGCAAGAAGCCCGATTTCGTCGTGCTGGAGACGGGGCTGGGCGGCCGACTTGACGCGACGAACGTCGTGAAGAACGTCCTTGTTTCCGCCATCACGCGCATCGGCATCGACCATACCGAATGGCTGGGGTCGAACCATGCGGCGATCGCCGAAGAGAAGGCCGGCATCATCAAGCCCGGCCGTCCCGTGGTGTGCGGCGCCATGCCCGAAAGCGCCCGTGACGCGATTGCGCGTCTGGCCTCGCTGAACGGCAGCACGTTCGTGCAGGCCGACGAGCGCGTGACGGTGAACGCGCTTGCGCCATTGACGGTTATGACGGCGTCTCGCAACTTGCCGCCCATCGATTTCGCGCTCTTCGGCGCGTACCAGGCTGAAAACGCCCAGACGGTCGTGGCGGTTCTGGATGTATTGGAGAAAGTCTGCGGCGTGCCGGTGCCGGATCACGCCGTGGTCAAAGGACTTGAAACCGTCGTGTGGCCGGGGCGTTGCCAGCGCGTTGCGCGCGAAGGTGTGCCGATTTTCATCGACGGCGCCCACAACCCGGCCGGCGCGAAAGCCCTGCGGGACGCGCTGCGGATTGCCAAGGTCAAGGAACCCGTGGGTTTGGTCGCGGGGTTCTGCGGGGACAAGGACGTGCTCAAGCATTTGCGCACGATGAGCGCGTTGGCCACGCGCGGCTGGGCGGCACCCATTCAAAATCCGCGTTCGCTCGATCCCCAGGGGGTTGCCGAGCGGATGCAGATGGCGGGATTCGTCCAGGCCGAGCCGTGCGGGTCGTTGACGGCGGCGCTGAATCTCGCGATCGAGTGGGGGCGCGAAACGGGCGGCACGATCGTCGTCTGCGGTTCGCTCTTCCTCGCGGGCCAGGCGCTCGTGGAACTCGGCGCGTTCCCCTGGGCCGTTCGTACCCCCGATGCCAACGAACTTCTTTTACCGCTTGCATGTGCGCGTGGAAAAATGTAGAATGTTCACACCGTGAAGAAGAAACTCAAGTACAAACGAATCCTTCTGAAACTCTCGGGAGAGGTTCTCCGAAATCGCGAAACCGGCGATTCAATCGATGCGTCGCGTCTGGCGTTCATGGCCGAGCGTGTCAAGAAAATCCATGGTCTCGGTGTGGAAGTGGGCATCGTCCTTGGTGGCGGCAATATCTTCCGTGGATTGTCCGGCGCGAAAAACGGCGTCAACCGCGTCGTTGGCGATTCGATGGGCATGTTGGCCACGATCATCAACGGGCTTGCGATGATGAACGCATTGGAGCAGATTGGCGTGCCCACGCGCGTGATGACGGCGATCGACATGCCGAAGCTCGCCGAGCCGTTCATCCAGCGCAAGGCCATCCGCCACTTCGAGAAAGGGCGCGTGGTGATTTTCGCGGGCGGCACGGGCAACCCCTATTTCTCCACGGATTCGGCGGCGGCGTTGCGCGCGAGCGAGATTGGCGCGGACGCGCTGTTGAAGGCCACGAAGGTGGACGGCATCTACACGGCGGATCCGATGAAGGATCCCGCGGCCACGCGCTACGGATTCCTCAAGTACGAAACGGCGCTTGAGAAGCGTCTGAAGGTGATGGATTCCGCCGCGTTCGCGTTGTGCATGGACAACGACATTCCGATTATCGTGTTCGACTTCTTCGACGGCGACGCATTGGAGCGCGTCGTGAAGGGCGAGGCCGTCGGCACGTTGGTGAGCGACGAGGAGAACGCGCCCGCCGCCCGGAAGACGAAGAAAAAACGAGTTTAGTCAGAAATCAAGAACGCTTCAAGATCAGGATAAGGAAAAACAATGGAAACGGTTGCTGAAGTTCTGAACGACACCACGGCGAAGATCGCCAAGAGTTTCGACGCGCTCAAGGCGCAGTTCGCGGGTCTCCGCACGGGCAAGGCTTCGCCCGCGCTGGTGGACGGCATCAAGGTGGATTACTACGGTGCGCCGACGCCGATTAAGTCGCTGGGTACGATTTCAACCCCGGAAGCCCGCCAGATCAAGATCACGCCGTTCGACCCCACGGTGCTGCCTGAAATGAACAAGGCGATTCTCGCGGCCAACCTCGGCGTCACGCCGCAGACGGATGGCAAGGTGCTGCGCATCACGATTCCCGAACTGAACGAGGAACGCCGCAAGGAAATCGTCAAGCTCGCGAAGCGCCAGGCCGAAGACCAGAAGGTCGCGATGCGCAACGTCCGTCGCGATGCGAACGACTCGCTCAAGAAACTGGAAAAGGACAAGAAGATTTCCGAAGACGATCTCAAGCAGGGGCTTGAGAAGGTGCAGAAGGCCACAGATGACGGCATCGCGAAAATCGACGCCGAACTCAAGGCCAAAGAGGCCGAAGTGATGGCCGTTTGATTTTGAATCCGATTCAACAGGAGGTTTGACATGGCTGATGAACCAGTGATGACGCCGATTACCCCGGACGAGGGCGCGACCGCGATTCCGCCCAAGGCCACGCCGTTTGCTCCGAAGCCCCTCGCTCCCGCGCCGGCCGAGGCGTCGGCACCTGCGGCTCCGGCTGCACCTGCTACGCCGGCTGCTCCCGCCGCGTCGGCGGCCCCTGCGGCCACGGTTCGCCTGAAACCGGTCATCCGCAAGCCGATGATCCACAAGCCCGTGGTCGGAGGTGCGCGTCCGCCCGCGACGCCCGCGCCCGTTGCGCCGGCACCGGCGGCGGCCACTGCCGCGCCGAAGAAGTCCACGCAGAACCTCAAGTCCGTGACGGGCCCCATTCCGGCTCAGGCCGTTCTGCGCAAGACGGGGATCATCGCCGAGGGCATTCTGACGCCCGCGCAGCAGCAGGCCGCGAAGTCGAAAACCTCGCGTATCTCCCTTGAATCCGCGATTGGCGTGGACGCGGCGCCGGCCGCTACGCCGTTGAAAACGATTCGTCTGCGTCGCCCGACCGATCTCAAACCGCAGCCACTCAAACCGGCCGCGCCCGCGCCGTTGACGCCCGCTCCTGTGGCGGATGCGCCGGCAACGCCCGATCCGGCCGCCGCGCCGGCGGCCGAACCCGCGCCGTCCACGACGCAGAAACGGACGCTCAAGCTTCACCGTCCGGCCATGGGCGTCAAACCGCCCGCGCCGACGATGGGTGCGGCGCCGGCGGAGAACGCGGTGCCGGATGTGGCCGACATTGCGGACATTCCGGATTTGCCGACGTTGGGCGCCGAATCGGCGGCGAGCAGTGGTGCGCAGTCTGCCGGTGTGCCAACGTGGGTGGCGGCGATTTCCCTCGTCACGTCGATTGCCGCGCTGTTGGTTGTCAGCACGTTGGTCTACTTCTTCTGCAAGGAAGGCATCGCGCCGGACGGTCAGGAAGCCAACGCCAACACGTCGTACGTCATCTCGCTGTAGGATCGGCGCAGATGCGTCGCTTTTGGGCTCTCGTGCGTTCGGCCGCGCTTCAGGCGTTGGCCGAACCGCTTTCTGTTATCCTCTTCCTCGTGGCGATGGCCACGGTTCATCTGATTCCCGTGTTCCACTACCATCAGTTCGGCGAAGCCGGGCGTTTGGCGCGGGAATGCGGGTTTTCCGCCTTGCTCGTTTTCGGACTGGCGTTCGTGACGACGGCGGCCGTACGGGCCGTGGGCGGGGAAATCGAGAACGGCACGGCGGCGGCGGCTTTGGCGCGTCCCGTGCCGCGACCGCTTTTTTTCTGTGCCCGGACGTTCGGCGTGATGGTGGCGTTCGCGGTTTTCTGCATCGGCGTGTCGGCAGCGGCGCTGATGGCGCTGTTGTCGGCAGAGGCCGGGGCGCGTCTGGCGGCCTTGGGAGCGCCGTCCCATGTCTGGCGGCCGGGGTTGCTGATTGAACTCGGGGGGATTGTCCTGGCATTGCTGGGAGCGGCGGCGGCGCATCGATTTGGACGTTGCCGGTTTTGCGTCAGTGCGAGTTTGCTGCTCGCGGGTATTCAGCCAGTGGGCTTGGCGGGGATGCTGTTGATTCCGGGCGCGGCGGCGTTCGTGTCTTGGAAGATCGTGCCGCCGTTGGCGGTGCTGGCGTGTGCGTGTCTCGTATTCACTGCATTGGCGGCGGCGTTGTCCGTCTGTTTAAAACCGGCCGTTGTGTCTGCCTTGGTGGCGGGATCGGTTCTGTTGTCGTTCATTGCGCCGATTCGGGCCGTGTTGCCGGACATCTCCCGTTTCTGGCTCGTCGATCGTCTGGCGGGCGGCGGGCAGCCATTGGCGGGCGAAATGTGGGCGGCGGTGGCCGCCGCGTGTCTGTTGACGGTCTTTTGGCTGATCGTCGGATCGTGTCTGTTGTCGAGAAGGGAGATTCCATGAGCGAACCCGTCGTCGAACTCAAAGGTGTCAAGAAGGTCTTTCGCGACTTTTGGCTGCGGCCTGTGGCGGAGGCCGTGAATGGGCTCGATTTGACGGTGGCGCGGGGCGACGTGTTCGGTCTGCTGGGCCCCAACGGGTCGGGCAAGTCCACGACGATCAAGATGCTGCTTGGCCTCCTCGCGCCGTCGGCGGGTGAAATCCGCCTTTTCGGTCTCCCGCCGCGCGCCCGTGCCGCCCGTGCGCGGTTGGGCTATCTGCCCGAACTTTCGTATCTGCATCCGTTCATGACGGCGCGTGAAACCGTACGCTACTACGCGGGACTGGCGGGGCTGGATGTACAGACGGCCCGTCGTCGCACGGCGGAGTTGTTGGAACAGGTCGGATTGGCCGACGTCGCGAACCGCGCCGTGGGCGGCTTCTCGAAAGGCATGGCGCGTCGCGTGGCGTTCGCGTCCGCGCTCGTGTCCCATCCCGAACTGCTCGTCCTCGACGAGCCGACGTCGGGTCTGGATCCCATCGGAACGCGCGAAGTCAAGAACCTGATCCGCACGTTGGCGCAGAAGGGCGTCACGGTTCTGATGACGTCCCATCTGCTTGGCGACACGGAAGACGTGTGTACGAAAATCGCGATTCTCGCCAAGGGGCGCGTGGCGGCGTTCGGACGGACGGCGGATTTGCTGACGCGGACGCAGGATGCGCGGTTCACGGTGCCGGGCATGGCCGAGACGGAGGCGACGGCGTTCGCCGCCGAATTGTCGAATCGTTTCGGACGCACGGTCGCGTTTGACCATCCGCGTGTGCCGTTGGAAGATTTCTTCGCGGAGACGGTGGGGGTGAAATGAGGCAGTCGTTTCTCTTGGCCTGGCGGACGCTTGTGCGCGGTTACGTGCTGCTCGTCCTCTTGTTGGCGACGGTGTTGGACCATGCGTTGCTGCCCGCCCTCGTGCGTGCCAACGGCACGGCGGACGGTTGGCGTGAAATGTTCGTGCGCGTCGTGCCCGGATCGGTCTTCGTGTTCACGTGCCTTGCGCTGCTGGCCTGTGCGTGTGGTCTCTTCGCGCGTGATCGCGAAGCGTCCCGTCTGGCGCTGTCCATCGTCCGGCCCGTGTCGGCGTTTTCGATTGCCTGCGGCAAATGGTTGGCGCTTTGCGCCGTGGGGGCGTGTGCGTTGGGGTTCAACGCCGTCTTGACGGGCATCCGCCTGGCCGACGCGCCGGCGTGTTTCCACCACGTCCGCCCCACGCTGCCGTCGGCGGCCGTGGTCGCGCACGATTTGCTGGAGGATTATCTGAAAGATCCCAAGACGCCGGAGCGCGTCAAGAAAGCACCGCGTTCCACGGTGCTAGCCCTGCTTGCGAGCAAGGAAAGCGATCGCTACGATGTCGTTGCGGCCGGCGCGTCCGTGAACTGGCCGTTCCCGACGGACACGGTACGGGACGACGGCCAGACGCTCGTGCGCGTCCGTTTTGCGACCGCTTACGAATTGCGCGCGCCGTTGCGTGGCCGTTTCGTCTGGGGGGCGAACGCCGCCGCCGTCTCGAACGCCACGCAGAGCGTTCTGACGCTCCCGCTCGTGAAGGCAACCAATTCGACGGTGGTGGCGGGCGAAGGCCTGACCTTTACGAATACGGGGACGGAGAGCGTGATGCTGCGGCCGCGCCGCGATTTGGAACTCTTGAATCCCGCCGATGCGTTTTTGTGGAATCTGCTCAGGGCCTCGCTCCAGATGTTCGCCACGGTGGCATTATTGGCGGCTTTCGGACTCTTCCTCTCGTCCGCGCTTTCCCGCCCCGTGGCCGTGTTCACGGCGCTGGTCGTTGCGACGGTGGCGCTCATGGCGCCAGGCGTCGTCGAACAGTTTCCAGACGAATTGGGGACGTCGCTGGCCAACCGAATCGGCCTGGCGTTCGCGCGGGCCGTCCAGGATGTGACGTCTGCCGCGACGGCGGCGACGCCCGTATCGGATCTGGCCACGGACACGTGTATCGAACGTCGGGCGCTTTTCGTTTCGTTCGTGCGCGACGCCCTCGCCGTGCCGTTCGTCTTTTTGGCGCTGTCCGCCGTCTTGGCGCGGCGCAAACCCTTGCCCGATCGTTTCTAGTTTTGTTTGAGAGGACAGTTCCGTGTACGCCGCACTCTATCCGTATCGCTTCGTCCTGGTTGTCGCCTTGCTCGTCGCCGCCGTGGTGCTGTTGACCGACAAGAATCGTCTGCCGCCGGCCTTTCGCGGATTGAACAAGATGCTGGGACGGACGCTTCCTGCGGACGTAACGGATCAGCCCAGCACCGTCCGCCCGAAACACCGCGTTTGGGCGTTCGTCCTCATCCTCGTGGCGTTTCTCGTCGCCGCCCTCTAAATCCGAAGCGATTTTGAGGATGATGCGGCCATGAAAGCGGATACGGCACAGAGACAGGCGGCGCGGGCGTTCGTGGAACGCTGGACGTTCCGGCGCGGCAGCGAGAAGGGCGAAGACCAGCAGTTCTGGAACGCCCTCCTTCACGACGTGCTGGGCGTGGAGGACGTCGCCGCCCGCATCCAGTACCAGGTCCCCGTTCCGATGGCGGGGACGACGAAGTTCCTCGACGCCTGGATTCCGGAGACGCGTGTCCTCATCGAGCACAAGTCGCGCGGCGTGGATCTTGCCGCGCCTCAGTCCGGCCACGGCGGCATTTCGGCACGACGGTGAAGGTCTCCCTCGCGCAGTTCCACGGCATCGAGATCAACG
>CAYZYQ010000067.1:0-16179 GCA_964482645.1 uncultured Lentisphaeraceae bacterium
CAGCTGGGCGAGGCGAAAGCACAGTTGGGCACGACCGTGGCCGAGCGTGATGCGGAAAAGGCCCGTGCGGACGCGGCGGAGGCCGAACGCGACGCGGCGACGGCCGAACGTGACGCGGCGAGAGAAAAGTTGCGCCAATCGGCGCGTCAGATGAAAACGGATGGTCTGGCCGTGGAAATCATCGCCAAATACACCGGCCTTTCCGCCGCCGAAATCGCTACGCTCTGACAACCACAATCCTCTCTCGATTGACGGGAGAAGATTGTGGTTGTCTCGCACGAGAACGAACAACATGCGCGAAGAAACGAAAACCATCCCCGAATACGAATGCGCGGGCATTGAAACGATCGCCCGCGGCGTCTGCATCCAAAACGGCAAAGTCCTGCTCTGCAAAGCCAAGGGCGGACAGACATTCTATCTGCCGGGCGGACACATCGAGTTCCGCGAAACGGCGCGTCGTGCGCTCATACGCGAAATGCGCGAAGAGATGGGGGTGGACGTCACCGTCGGACGATTCCTCGGCATTGTTGAAAACGCTTTTCTTCAACACAACGCCCCCCACGCCGAAATCAACCTCGTCTACGAAATGGAACTCCCCGCCGGCACACCCGCCGTCGCGCAGGAGGATTGGATTGCGTTCGAATGGGTCTCCTACCTGGACATCGGACGTACCGCCACCCTCCTGCCCTCAACGATGAACGCATTCATCCGCACCGTCGCCCAAGGCGATGCGGTCGTGCCCGTCGACCTTCTCGACGGCGACCATTGCCGCCTCTAGGGTTGAGGGAGAGTCTCAGGTATTTCGGTGGGCGGGGCGAAGAAGGTCATTGAGGACTTCTTGTATTCTTTCGTCGAGAGCAGCATCGTCGTAGGCGGCGCAATACCGAGCACCGCCTCCAATGTGTCCGACAAGAGCCGATGCTGGCGCTGTGCGTCATCGAGCGACCGCGCGTGGACCATCGCAAACAGATTGTAGGGGAAGTCCGGGGCCGCAGGACGCTCATAGCAGTGCGTCACCTCGTCCCGCGCGGCCAGCGCACGACCGGCCACGTGCGTGTCGCCTGCCACCTGCCAGCAGCACATGCCATTCGCCGTCCAGCCCGCGTTTCGGTGCGCAAGCAACAATCCGATTCGTTTAAGCCGACCGCTCCGTCGCCACATTTCAAGTTGCGCCAACAAATCCCATTCCCGCAGACCAGCCCGTGCGGCCACGGCGGCGAAATAGTCCGCCCGCACCTCCGTGTCGCCCTGCAACGCCGAAATAATCGCGCGGTCACGCGCCGTCACGGGCGGGCCGTCCGCCGTCGATTCATCCCGTACACGCGTCGCGCCGCCGAACACCACGTCGACCTTGTAGCGGACAGTGGCCGGCAGAAAACGCACAACATGCGGCGCCACACGGGCTGCCACATCGTCCGCCATCGCGGCAAAGACATCATTCGGATAACTGAGCGTGAACCAAAGATTGGGAATGGACGGCGTCATCGGTTCAGATGCGCCGCCCAGTACCGGCTCACGGACGTAACAATGCGTGACACCGACTAGCGGCGTCAGCCGCGCGGCCACGGCATCCAATTCGGCGACGGGCACGACCGCCCCGCAGAGAACGGAACGGTAGCCCAGACGGCGCGTGTCGAACACGGCGCCAAAACGACGGACAAGGCCGTCCGCCCGACACCGCGCCACGAACGCCAACAGATCCGATTCGGAACAAGCGAGTTCGCGCGCGAGGGCTTCAAACGGACGTGCCTCCAGCGGAAGGCCCTGTTGGAGCGCGGCCAGCCAACGTTCTTCGACAGATGTCACCGCTTCGCATCCGCAGGCGCTGCCGTAGGACGATTGTAGGGATAAGACACCACATCGTCCACGATCTGCCGCGCCAATTCCTGTGCGATGCGACCGGCCGCGTTGCGCTGCCCCGTCAGCAAATCACCCTGGACGCTGAACGTCGTCTCCGCCGTGTATCGACGGTTTTCCTGCAAGACCGTCCCCGCGTCTTTGTTGACGAAGGAGACTTCCGCTTTCACGATATAACGGTACTCGGATGCACGGCGCCCAAACGCACGGTCGTACGAAATGTGCTGACGGTCCGCACTGACAATCGCACCTTGGACTTCAATCGTTGAATCGCCTGGCCGACGAATGGAGAACGTGCCCTCGCGTTGAAACTCCCGCAGGACGTACTGCGTCGTGACTGCGCCCAATTCGGCGGCGTGCGTGCGATTCTCGAAAACCGGCACGGCGACCGTGCGGATTTCCTCCGGCACTCGCGACGTCCAGCGATAGTTCGTGCAGCCGCCCGTCAGGAGCGCCGCCAGCGTCAGAAGATAAAAGCCCTTTTTCATTCGGCCGCCTTTTCCGTTACGCCGGGACGCGCCCCGGCTTTCAGTTGTTCGATCCGCGCACGCACGTCGTCCGCATGGGCCGACGTGGGATAGTCTTTCAGAAAACGCTCCCACGACGCAATCGCCGCATGGCGCGTCCGCTGCTTTGCATCGTAGAACTTCGCCCGCGTGTAGGCGTCCTCCGCCATGTACTGCGTCAATTCCTCCTGCCACGCCTTGAGTTCGTCGGCCTGATCATGGTCGGGATGGCGCTGAAGCGCCATCTTCAGATAACTCGCCGTATCCTTGCAACGCGGGATGTTGTAGGCCAAACGGCGGCACAGCCACATCCGCGCACGTGCCTCCAGATAGACGGCCAGCACGGCCTCCTTCGACTGCGGATACTTGTTCTGCAAACTCGAATAGACCTGCACGGCCTCTTCGTAATGGTTGTCTTGCTCGCGCAAATCGGCAATGCGCAACATGGCCTCCGGCACATAGGGCGCACCCGGCGCCCGACGGACGATCGACTCGTAGTGCTGGCGCACGAGACGGTTCGACAGGAAGGAGAACCCGAGGAACGACTTGCGCTCCTTCACCATCACGTTGACGAGCTGGTAGGCGCGTTCAACGAGTTCGCCATAGGGGCAGTCCTTCGGATAGAAATCCAACAGGTATTCAAGTGCGTCAAACGCTTCCTCGTATTCGCCAAGGTCACGCGCCAGAATCGTGGCCATCCGCATCTGCGCACGTGGCGCCTCCGGCGCGGCAGGCCATTCGCGCACAAGCGCATCACACGCCTTGGCGGCGGCCTTGAACTCGCCCGCCCCTTCCAATTCCTGCGCCAGCGCGTACTGTTCGGCGGGCGTTTCACGTTTGACGGAAAGGAACCAAGATTTTTCGCGGCGTTCCGGGCGCGGAATGTCATCCAGCCCGTCAAACCCCGGATAGGCGTCCGTCGCATACGGCGACGCGCCGCCGACGCCCGCGCCGGCAACCCGCGGTACGGCGGGCAGCGAGGCCGTTAGTACGACCATCGCCACGAAACATACGATCTTTTTCATAGGCACACACATTGTACCAAATTCCCGTCAGTCCTGATTGCCCTGGCCGAAATCGGGTTCGCGACGCCCCTTGAAACTCCGCCTCGCCGGACGCGACCGCTTGGCGTTCGCCGGATGAACGAACTTCTTTTCTTTCTTCTCGCCAAAGAAATGGGCTCCGGGATGACGCTGAGCGCCCTTCCGATTCCGTTCGCCCCCGCGAACCCACGGTGCCTGCGGCAGTCCTTCCCCTTCCTTGCCAACCGCACGCTCGGCCTTCTCGGAATGGAACGGCTGGTCGCGGTCGACGGGAATCGTCTTGCGGATGTAACGCTGAACGGCTTTCAACAACCCCTTCTCTTCGGGCGCGACGAAGGAAATCGCGGCCCCGCTTTCACCGGCACGAGCCGTGCGGCCAATCCGGTGAACGTAGCTTTCCGTCTCGATGGGAAGTTCCATGTTCACGACGAGATCCACGTCCGGCACGTCGATGCCCCGGCTCGCAATGTCCGTCGCCACGAGGACGCGCACCTTGCCGTTCTTGAAACCCTGCAACGCGCGGATACGCTGGTTCTGCGACTTGTCCGAATGAATGGCCGAAGCGGGAATATCACGCGCGAGGAGCTTGCGTTCCACGCGATCTGCACCGTGGCGCGTCCGCGCGAACACGATCACGCGATACCATTCGGGATGGTTCTCCAATAGATGGATGAGCAGACTGTCCTTGCTCCCCTTCTCCACGAGCATACATTTCTGGTTGATACGGTCGACCGTCGGCGCTTCGGGAGAGATCGTAATCTGGAGCGGATCATTGACGAGTTCACCCGCAAGCTTCATGATTTCGGGCGACAGCGTAGCGCTGAAGAACATCGACTGGCGCATTTTACCACCCGCCTGCGCACCGACAATCGAACCCTCGCCACTGGCGCCGGCAGCCGTCCGGTTCGACGGCAACTTGGAGATGATACGACGAATGTCCGGTAGAAAGCCCATGTCCAGCATCCGGTCCGCTTCATCCAACACGAACATCTCGACCTTGTCCAAATAGAGGACGCCCTGCGTCATGAGATCCATCAGACGGCCGGGCGTGGCAATCACAATATCCGCGCCTCGCCGCAACGCCTTCACCTGCGGGACTTGCGAGACGCCACCGAAGACGACGGCATAGCGGAGACCCGTGTACTTCGCGTACAACTCCGTGTTCTCGGCGATCTGGGCGGCGAGTTCACGCGTCGGCGAAAGAACGAGCGCACGCGGATGACCCGGCACAACCGCCGCGTCCGTACGGGTGTTCAGCAGACGCTGGAGAATCGGCAACATGAACGCGGCCGTCTTGCCCGTTCCCGTCTGCGCACACCCGATAAGGTCGCGCCCTTCCGTCAACGGACGAATCGCCTGTTCCTGGATGGGCGTGGGCACGGCGTACCCGCGTTCGCCAAGGGCGTGCTGCAGCCGCACATCGAGCGAACCAAAGACGTTCGCCTCAAACGCGGCCGGCGGCGGCGTCTGCGGCAGTTCGGGAATCGGCAACGGCTTGTCAACCTCGGCAAGACCGGGATGGCGCGGGCCGCGCCCACCACGGCCACCACGCCCGCCGCCATGGCCAAACGAACGGCGCTTCTTGAACGAACCGCCGCGCCCACCATGGTCGCCAAATCCCCCGCGTTCATCACGTCCGTCAAATCCACCACGGCCGCCGCGCTCGCCACGGCCACCCCGACCGCCGCGATCCCCGCCCTTGCCAAACTTCTTTCCGCCAATTGGATAATGGAAATCGCCCATCTGTCTACTCAACCCTTCTTGCCCTAACTGTCAACAATGAAACTCCATCTGCCGAGCATTGTCAGATGACGCCTTTGATATATTTCTCCTTCAACGCGCGCCACAAGACGACGCAGAAGGCGGAAAGTGGAATGGCGAGCAGCAACCCCACCATCGAGTGGAAGACCGCCCCCCAGAAAAAGAAACTGAAAATGACGCCCGCGTAACCGAGCCCCGTCTTGTCGCCCTGAATCTTCGGCGTAATCCAGTAGCCGTCCGCGAACTGCCCCGCACCCCACACGCACAGGACGCCAATCAGACGCAACGCCGTGCCACCGTCGCCGAAGTAGGCGAGCGGGAGGGCGAGCGGAAGGATCAGCACCGTGCCCAACAACGGCACAAGGTTAATCGTTCCAAGCAGAAAGCCGAGCATGAAACCGTAGGGCAACCCCACGAGCATGAAGCCCGTACCATAGAGCAGTCCCTCGATCAGACAGATCAACACCTGGCGCTGGAAGAAGCTCACCAGAATGTCGATGAACGAATCAATCTGCTTGGCCACAAACCCCTTCGTCTCCGCCTTGAGGAACGGCAACTCCCGCACAACGGCGGCACCGCCCATGTTCGGGCGCGTGAGGAAGAACGCGAAGAAGAGGAATCCGACAAGAACCGTGGCCAGGTTCGTGAGGTACTTGAGAACATTCACGCCGGCTTTCACGGCATCCGTCCCGTAGGCACTGCCAAGCGCGGAGACGAGTTCTCGCGAAAAACGAGCCGGATCCGTGAGGAACATCATCGGCAGATCGTCCGGCTTCGTACCAAACTGCGTCAACAACGCCTGCGCCGTGGGGACGTGTTCGTTCACCCACCCGCTCAGGCGCGTGGCAACCATCGGCGCGGTCTTGACAAGATGGACGGCCTGATCAATGACGAACGCGCCGCAAAACCAGGCAATTAGCACAAATGGAACGATGACGGACGCCAACATCAGCACCATCGCGATGGTGGCGTTGTGGACACGCGCCACGAGCCATTCGTAGTAGGGCTTGAAGAGGAGGGACAGGAACAGCCCCAAAACAACCGGCATCAACGCCAACGATGCAAACCGCACAAAGGACAGCACAAACCATCCAATGAGCAGCGTGAACGACAGAACCAACGCGAAAGCCAGCACCGTGATGCCCGCCGCCACCGTCTTCTTCTGCGAGGGCGTAAAATCAATCATGGCTGTATTGTAGCATAACCGCCTCTTCAAGGCAAAGAAAGAGGGCCCGCGAAAATCCGAGGACCCTCTTCCTTCACATCCTGTCCAAGGCCTATTCGGCGTTCGGACGGACTTTGCCTTCCTTGATGCGCTTCTCGATGACCTGCTTGGAGATCGACGCCGGAACCGGCTCGTACTGCTTGAAGATCATCGTGAACGTACCACGACCCTGCGTGACCGTACGGATGGCGTTCGAGTAGCCGAACATTTCACCCAACGGAACCGTCGCCTTGATCAGCTTGACGCCGCCACGGTCGTCCATGCCCTCGACGCGGCCGCGACGCTGGTTGATGGAGCCGTTCGCCGCGCCCATGTACTGTTCCGGCACCACGACTTCGACGTCCATCATCGGTTCGAGCAACTGCGGCTTCGCCTTGAGGAAGCCCTGCTTGAAGCACTGGCGGGCGCACTCGATGAACGCAAATTCGTTCGAGTCGACTTCGTGGTAGGAACCGAAGTAGACCGTCGCCTTGACGTTCACCACCGGGAAGCCCGCGAGCGGGCCGGCTTCGAGCGCCTTGCGAACGCCCTTTTCAACCGCCGGGATGTATTCCGTCGGAATGACGCCGCCCTTGACTTCGTTGATGAACTCGAATTCCTTGCCAGGTTCCTGCGGCTCGATGCGGAGGCAGACGTGCGCATACTGGCCACGACCGCCGGACTGCTTGACGTGCTTGTACTCGCTCTCGACCGACTGCTGAATCGTCTCGCGGTAGGCCACCTGCGGCGCACCCACGTCGCACTCGACGCGGAATTCGCGTTTCAGACGGTCGACGATGATGTCGAGGTAGAGTTCGCCCATGCCGGCGATGATCGTCTCGGACGTTTCCTGGTCGAAGGACACGACGAACGTCGGGTCTTCCATCGCAAGGGCGTGAAGCGCGACGCCGAGCTTTTCGTTGTCCGCACGGGATTTCGGCTTAACGGCGACGGAAATCACGGGCGCCGGGAAGTCGATGGATTCAAGCGTGATCTTGTGGTCGGGCGAGCAAAGCGTGTCGCCCGTGCGCGTTTCCGTCAGACCCACGCAGGCCACGATGTCGCCGGCGTGCGCTTCGTCCAGCGGCTCCTGGTGATTCGCGTGCATGCGGAAGAGACGGCTGATGCGCTGCTCACGGTCGATCGTCGAATCGAGCAGTTCCTCGCCGAGTTTCAGGATACCCGAATAGACGCGGACGAACGTGATCTTGCCGCCGGACTTCGGATCGTTCATGATCTTGAACGCCAGACCGCAGAACGGCTCGTCGTCCTTCGGCTCACGCTTCTGGTTCGGATCGTCGGCCGAAACGGCCGCGCCCGCGTCGAGCGGAGACGGCAGATAATCCACCACGCCGTCGAGCAACTGCTGGACGCCCTTGTCCTTGAACGCGGAACCGCAGAACGCCGGCGTGATCGTACGGGCAATACAGCCCTTGCGAAGACCCTTCTTGATGTCCTCGACCGAAAGCGTCCCTTCCTCGAAGAACTTGTTCATCAGTTCTTCATCCTGCTCGGCGGCGGATTCAATCATCTTCTGGCGGAATTCATCCGCCTTCGCCTTCATATCCTCCGGGATGTCCTCTTCCGTGACCGTCTTGCCGAGGGTCTTCATGTCGTAGCGGAGGGCTTTCATCTTGATGAGGTCGATGATGCCGCTGAACGTTTCGCCCGCGCCAATCGGAATCACGACAGGCACCGGGTTCGCATTGAGCTGGGACTTCATCTGATCCATCACGGAGAAGAAGTTCGCGCCGACGCGGTCCATCTTGTTGACGAACGCGATCTTCGGCACTTTGTACTTCTCGGACTGGCGCCACACCTGTTCGGACTGCGGCTGGACGCCGCCGACCGCGCAGTAGAGAGCCACCGCACCGTCAAGGACGCGGAGGGAGCGTTCCACTTCGGCCGTGAAGTCCACGTGTCCGGGAGTGTCGATCAAGGAAAGACGGTAGTTGCCCCACATGACGCAGGTGGCGGCGGACTGAATCGTAATGCCGCGTTCCTGTTCCTGGACCATGAAGTCCATCGTCGCGGCGCCGTCGTGCACTTCGCCGATCTTGTAGTTCTTGCCCGAATAGAAGAGAATACGTTCGGACGTCGTCGTCTTACCGCCGTCGATGTGAGCCATGATGCCGAAATTGCGCACATGGTCCAAGGGGAACACTTTAGCTGCCATTTTCCTTCAACTCCTGTTGCTTGCAAATGAGAGAGTATTTTACGATTTTTATGGGGTAAAAATCAAGGGGGAAATTTAAGATTTTAGAGCATCCGCAATTTGACGGGATCTTCGTCGAGAATGCCCGCGTCCTTGATCTCCTTGAGCGCCGCGTCAATCGCCTTGGCGGGCGCGGGGTGCGTGAGCACCACGACGGGCGCATAGCCGGTTTCGGCGCCCTCGGCGTTCTTCTGCGCGGCGGCCGAGATGGAGACGCCGTGACGGCCGAGGATCGACGTCATCTGCCCGAAACTGCCGGCCTTGTCCAGCACGTTGAAGCGCAGATAGAAGCGGCTCACAATGTCGCCCGGCGCCCGGAGGCGCGTGACGCCCTCGCCGTACGTCGGTACGGCGCGCGCGTAGCGCACTTCGCCCTGGGCGATGTTGCGCGCGATGTCGCCGATGTCGCCCACGACGGTGGAGGCCGTCGGGAGGCGTCCGGCGCCGCGACCGTAGAACATCGTATCGCCCACCATGTCGCCACGCACCATGGCGGCGTTGAAGACGCCGTTCACGGAAGCCAGCATGTGGTCGACCGGCACGAGTGTGGGATGGACGCCCACTTCCACATCGTCGCCGTGACGCGCCACAACGGCCAGCAACTTGATGCGGTAGCCAAAGTCGGCCGCGTACTTCACGTCGAGACCGGACAGGTTGCGAATCCCCTCCACTTGCACCTGGTCGAGCGACGGCTGGAAGCCGTAGGCGAGCGCGGAGAGGATGCAGGCTTTGTGCGCGGTGTCGAAGCCATCGATGTCAAGCGACGGGTTCGCTTCCGCATAGCCGAGCTTCTGCGCGTCCGCCAACACGTCGTCGAACGCCTTGCCCTCGTTCTCCATGCGCGTGAGAATGTAGTTGCACGTCCCGTTGAGGATGCCGTGGATCTGCTGGATCTCGTTGCCCGCCAGCCCCTCGCGCAGGGCACGGATGATCGGAATGCCGCCGCCCACGGACGCGCCGAAATAGATGTCCACGCCGTTTTTCGCGGCCGTGTCGAAAATCTCCCGGCCATACTCGGCCAACAACTTCTTGTTGGCCGTCACCACGGCCTTGCCCGCGTTCAACGCCGCCAACACAAACGTCTTGGCGATGCCCGTGCCGCCAATCGTCTCCACGACGATGTTCACCGCCGGATCGACGATCACGGCCTGCGCGTCCGTCGTCAGCACGTCGGGATCCACCGACACGCCGCGATCCGTCGTAATGTCCAGATCCGCGATTTTACGCAACACGATTTCCACGCCCAGACGCTCGGCCATGACCTTGCGGTTGCGCAGCAGACCTTCCGCCACGCCCGCGCCCACGGTTCCGAATCCCAGGATGCCAACGCCAACTTGTTTCATACTCTTTCTTCGTCCTATACGTTTCCGACTTCCGGACGGCGCCTTCTCTACGACGCCGCGAACAGTCTCATATGATACCGCATGAATCCTCTTGCGTCAAATCCCATTTCACTGGTATAATGTCACGCAGAAATTGACAAGGAGTTTTCGAATGAAGAAATTGATTGCTGCCGTCGTCTTGCTGCTCGTCCTCGCCCTCCTCTTCGCGGGCGGTGTCTTCCACTGTTGGAAAATGCGGGATACGGACGCCGCGCGTCGCCAGGCTCGAAAAGACGTCGCACGGGAACTCCGCGCCAGTCCGTCCGAGGGTGTGCTGCCCTACCTGTGGAATCTGACGACGAACCTGTCGCTCCACGTGTCCTTCCTCGCCGAAAAGGAGGCCGACCAGTCGCCCTGGGCGTTCTGGACGCTGCGCCTCGCGAACCTCCCGCGCGTTTCCTACGACTACATCGGCCAGTTGACGGAAGACCAGTTCATCCGTTTTGCGGGCGACGGCGCGGGCCGGGCGCCGGACGCGCCCCGCCTGAAAGACCTGCTGGCGTTTTCGGACGATCTGCTCAAACGTGCCGTCCTTTCGGCGTCTGCCGCCGCATCGCTCCGCGAACGCCGCCTCGACGGTTTCTTCCTCGTCGGCGACTACGCCGGCGCGATCACCCTGCTGGAAGGCGGCGGCATCGCCAACCGCTCGCCCGCCTGGTGCAAGGGTACCGCCGCCAAACTCCGCGCCCATCAGGCGCTCGATGCGGGCGACAAGAAGGAGGCCATTCGGCAGTTCCTCGCGTTCGGCGACTTCATGTTGTCCGACGAGCAGAAGGATTTCGAGGACTGCGATCCGACGACGGGGCTGCTCTATTCCCGCGATTGGGTCGTAGCCCGCAACTTCCTCCGTTGCGCCACCCTCTCCAAGGAAACCGGCGACGCGGCGGCGGCTGACAAGTACCGCAATCTGGCGAAAACGCATTTCGCGACGGCGCGCGAAAAGGCGAAGGACGATCGTAAATCGCTAGAAGCGCTTGAAGCGGAAATGAAGTCGGCCGGTCTGTGAAAATCCTGTTCCTCTTCATCGACGGCGTGGGACTGCGCGAACCGGCTCCGGACAACCCCGTAAACCCGGAGGTCTGTCCGGCGTTGTGCAGTCTCATCGCCGAACACGCCGTCCCCATCGACGCCTGCCTGTCCGTCCCCGGCCTTCCCCAGTCGGCCACGGGCCAGGCGACGATGTTCACGGGCGTCAACGCACCCGTCTTCATGGGCCGCCACTGCGAGGGTTTCCCCGGCCCCTCCCTCCGCAAGAAAATCCAGGAAGACAACATCTTCATGGCCCTCCGCCGGAAAGGACGCCGCGTCAAGTTCGCCGACGCTTTTCTCGTGGACACGCCCGATGAAATCGCCGCCCGCCGGTTCAAGTCCGTCACCACCGTCATGGCGCTCACCGCGCCCGAGACGATTGCGTTTACGGACGATCTAGCGGACGACCAGGCCGTCATGCAGGACTTGACGCGCGAAACGATCCAAGACCGGTTTCCCGACATTCCCGTCGTTGCGCCGGAGGACGCCGCCGAACATCTCTTCGGACTCGCCCGCGCCTACGACTTCACGCTCTACGAATTCTTCCAGACGGATGTTGCCGGCCATTCGATGGACTACACGCGCGCCTGCAACGTGCTGCGGCTCTACGATCGTTTTCTCGCGCCGCTCCTGCGCCTGACCGAGGCCGCCGGCATCACGTTGCTGATGACGGCCGACCACGGCAACATCGAGAACATGAGCGAACGCGGCCACACGCGCAACCCCGTTCCCTTCATCGCGTTCGGCCCGCAGGAGGCGGAGATTCGCGCCCACGTCAAATCGCTCGTGGACGTCACCCCCGCCATTCTCCGCGTCCTCTAAGGAAGTCCGGATCGTCAGAAGCCGACGCCGGGGACGGTGTAGCGGTTGCAGTTCCCGTCGTGGAAGTTCGCAAACTCCGTGACGATCGCACCGTCGGTCCCGCCCATCATGAAGTGCCACGCGCCCGCTTTCGGCAACTTGTGCGCCACGCCGTCCGCCGTCCACTTCTCAACATGGCGGCTCGCCAGCAGACACTTGCACGTCACGGCATCGGCTTTCGTAAGCAAGGTCGACAAATTCGCCTTCGCCTCGGCGAACTCGGGCGCGTCGAGATTGTCTTCGCCGACTTCGCAGAAGCTGTACACCCAACCGCACCGCACGAGCCAACTTTCCATTTTCGCAGGAATATCCTTCTTGTATTCCACGCCCGTCCAACGGTCGACATCCGTCGTAAACCCGGCCACATGGCTGTGCTCGGCGATGGACTGCAACGGCAACAGATAGATGTCGTGGCCGAAATACTCTTCCTTGATTTCATCTACCCAAATCACGCCGCCCATACCGTACTTCACGAAGTCGCCCTTCATGAAATCGACCGCCCAAAACCCGAGGCCGGGCTTCGTCTTGACCGCCCCCGTGAGCGCAGGGTAAACCGGATAGCCGAATTTCCGCATCAAATCAAAATACGCCTGTGCGGCCTTCTCCGCATTGAACGTTCCGTCCTGGTTGATACCGTCGGAATCGAACGTACCGCCCGTATAGAAATCCTGATTCGTCATGTTGACTGCTCCTTCTTTTTTCGGTTATTGTATCACATCTCGGATGGCGTGTTCCGCCACGCCCGATAGTCCTCGTATCTGAACGGCGGTTCGCCGTAGAGGCAGCGGTTGGTGCGGGGAACGCCTTCAAAGGCGTAGTCGATCCGCACCATGCCCTGCCCCGAAAGGGGCAAACGCGCCGCCAGCAAGTTCGTGCCGTTCGCCGGAATCTCCACCGCCCCGTCGAACAAGACCTTGCCGCTCGCCACGTCCACGGCCTTCACCGTGCCCGACACGGGATGAAGCCGGTCGTTCACGGCCACGAGCCGCCCGTCTTCCACGCACGCGACGAGCTGCGGCTGCTGGACGTCTTTCAAATAGGCATACGCTTTCTTCTTGCCGAAATAGTAGTCCACCACGCCGTCGGACAGAATCGGCCAGCCGTCGCGCAAGTTCCACCAGAGCATTCCCCACGTGCGCCCCTTGCGCGTCCGCGACAGTTCCATCCAGTACTTCAACGCCTCGGCCTGGACGGTCTGCGACTGCTCCACGAACAGCGGCAAATTCGTCGGGATTGCACCGAACATGTTTTTCACCTGCTTCGGCATGAGCGCGTTGCGCGACGATCCCCAATCCCGCTGTTCGGGATACGCCATCGTGGCCTTGCAGTTCCACTCGTCGTTGAAACGGAACGGCTGCGCCGGATCGGGCCACGGATAAAGACCCGCGGGCGTCATCATCTTCTGGAGCGAATCGAGATTCGGACACCCATGGTAGCCCGTTTCGCTCACGAACGTGGGCGTGGCTTTCGTCCAGAACGCGCCTTTGAAGTATTCCTGCCGCGGTCCCCAGAGATGGTCTTGCGAAAGTTTCGCCTCGCCGCGCACGACGGCAGGCGTCCACCATGGCGAAGACGGCAGGTACGGCGTGAGCGGGTCGAAGTCCCGCAGGACACGCGGCAGGACTTCGCGGCTGATGCGCTCCCCTTCCGGATCGGGTGCCCAGCGTCCCCAGGCGCTGCCCACGCTGCGGTCGATTTCGTTGTTGGCACACCACAGGGCCAGACACGGATGACTGCGGAGACGTACGACCTGATACCGCGCCTCTTCGGCCATCGTTCGCGCAAAAGCGTCGTTCTGCTCCGGCTCCACGTTCCCCATCATGAAGTCCTGCCACACGCAAATGCCGTGCGCGTCGCAGAAATCATAGACGGCATCCGTCTCGTAGACGCCGCCACCCCAGATGCGAATCATGTTGCAGTTGAGGTCGACGAGCAGGTCGAGCGCACGTTGGACGTGCCGCCCGTCGCGTCCGTGCAGGGCGTCGAGCGGCGTCCAGTCCGTCCCGTGCATGTAGATCGGCGTGTCGTTCACGAGGAAGCGGAACGTGCCGGGATCGTCCTCCGAATGCCAGTCGGAGCGTTCGAGGCGAATCGTCCGCAGACCGATCTTCCGCACGTCACGCGCCAGAATCGCGCCGTCGGGCGCGACGAACTCGGCCACGGCGTCGTAGAGAGCGGGAGCGCCCGCATCGCGCGGCCACCAGAGGTCGGCATTGTGCACGACCAGCGAATCGCGTGTCTGGAAGTAGCGGACGGGATGTTCGCGCGTCACGACCGTCCGGCCGTTGCGCGACAACGTGAGTCGCAGCGTCGTTTCGTGAAGATGGCGCATCGGCGCGAGAATCTGGCAGTCCACGCGCAGTTCGGCGCGGCGCGTCTTCGGATCGGCCTTCACGCACATCCAATGAACGTCGCCGAAACGCGTTTCCGGCAGCACGTCAAGCGCAACGCCACGCCAAAGGCCGCTCGACACGAGGCGCGGCATGATGTCCCAGCCGAACACGTGCTGCGCCTTGCGGATGCCCTCGACGTCCGTTCCGCCCACGCGGCTGCGTCCCAGAACGCCCAAGAGTTCGCGCGGATCGCGGAGCGGAGACGAAATGCGGACTTCGAGCACGTTGCCCTTCGGCCGCAGACGCGACGTGACGTCGAACGTCTGCGGCACGAACATGTTGGCGCGCGTTCCCAGGCATTCGCCGTTGAGGAAGAACGCGGCCCGCGTATCAACGCCGTCGAAACGCAACTGGACGGTTTCGCCCGCACCCGCCGCCGGCGCATCGAACGTCCGCGAATAGCGCCATTCGTTCTGCTCCAGCTTGAAGAGCGCCCAGACGTTCGTGCCGATCGTCGGGTCGGGAATCAGCCCGGCCCGGTACAGGTCGTCGTGGACATCGCCCGGCACGGTCGCGGACACAGTCGTCCACGGCGCATTCGTCTCCTGCTGCGGACGGAACGCCAACCACCACGCGCCGTCCAAGGAAAAGGACGTCGCTGTTGCCGTGCCCACGCCGAACGCGCAGACGCACGCGCCGAGCCATCTCTTCATCGCCAGGCCTCAGTTCTCGCGCACAAAACGCAACATGTCATCGTAGCATTCGTCCAGTTCGGCCTTCTGATCGGCCGAGAGCGTGACGTCGCTGAGTTTCCACTTCTTGTTGTCGCCCACGGCCACCGTGCCCTGCTCCTTCTTCTCGGCCTTCAGGTATTCGCGGGAGACCATCGTCTCAAACACGCCCTGACGCTTGAGATAGTAGAGCGAGTAGCCGCGAAGACCGCCGGGATAGTTGCGCTGGTCGATCAGCAGACGAAACAGCGCGTACGCCGCCGTAAGCGTTCCCTTCGAATCGTTCGACTCCATCTGACGCCAGATGTAGCCGAGAAGCGGCGCGTAGGCGCAGCGTTCCGTGATCAGTCCCTCGCTCCCGCAGCGACGGCTCTGGTGAAGCCACTGCCAGCCGCCCCAGGCGCTGAACACCGTGTGAATGACCGGCTTGGCGGCGTTCTCCTGCTTCATGCGCTCGTTCGCCTCCGCGCCGCCGCTCTCCTCCTTGATGTAGCCGTAGACCTTCGGCCAACGCTTCGCCAGATCGACGAGCAGCTCGACCGCCGGCGCCGGACACGTGCTGTTCACGTACGTCTGGATGATGACAGGTCGCGTCGCCACTTCGGCGAGCTTTTCGTAGTAGAACTTGATGTCCGCCTGCGTCTTGCCCGTGTCCGGCGGACGCGAAATGATCGCGATGCGGGTCTTCGGATACTTCGCCGCGATCTCCTCGACTGCCTTCGCCTCCTTGACCATCTGCTCCCACGTCGGGCCGTTGCAACCGAACGTCATCACGCAGTCCACGCCCTGCATCGCCTGGGCGCAGGCCTCGTAGCCCTTCTTCTTCTCCTCGAACGTCAGCAGGTCGATCGCGTCGTTGGACTGACACCAGATCACACCCGGACAGCCGCCTTTCGCCGTAAACAGAACGCCGCGTTTCAGCGACTCGTAGTCCACGCTTCCGTCCTTGTGAAACGGCGTCGATAGAATCGGGAACGGCCCGCGCATCGCCGGATCGCCGCCGCCCGGAGCCTTGGCCACCGCCGTTGACGCAGGTCGCTTCGCAGTCGCGCAACCGGCGAACGCCACGCTCGCCAACCCCAACGTCAAAAAGTCTCTTCTCTGCATTTCATTCTCTCCTTTGTTTGTTTAACGTTCACATTCTTCAATCGAACCGGGCCGACACCTCCGCCCGCAGCTCGTCGGCGGGGATCTCCTCCAGGCGCACGAGCTCGCGCCCCCGGAACTCGTAGCAGATGAAGTGCACGGGCGTCCCGC
>CAYZYQ010000068.1:0-15755 GCA_964482645.1 uncultured Lentisphaeraceae bacterium
CTCCGCGTCTACGTCGGCTACGAGTTCTAGCAGGTGCGGCTTTTTCCATTGCCGTGGCGGCGAAAAAGGGTTAGAATATCCGCCCAAAGGAGTTATAGAAGAGCTATGCCTAACATCGATTGGTCAAAACTGGGGTTCGGTTTTTCGGACGTGAACTGCCACATCCGCTACACATGGAAGGACGGGGCGTGGGACGCGGGCGAACTCGTCAAGGACCCGTACATCACGATGCACATTGGCGCCAGCTGCCTCCACTATGGCCAGGAATGTTTTGAAGGGATGAAGGCGTTCCGCCATGCGGACGGCAAGGTGGTCGTGTTCCGTCCGCAGGAGAACGCGAAGCGAATGGCGCGGACCGCGCTCCGCACCGTCATGCCGCCCGTGCCGGAGGAAATGTTCCTCGACGCCGTGCAGCGCGTGGTGAAGGCCAACATCGAGTACGTGCCGCCCTACGGGACGGGCGGGTCGCTCTATCTTCGCCCCCTCCTCATCGGCACCGGCCCGCAGATCGGCGTCGCGCCCGCGAAGGAATACACCTTCATGATCATGGTCATGCCCGTGGGCGCCTACTACAAGGGCGGCCTGAAACCTGTCCGCGCCGTGATTCTCGACGACTGGGACCGCGCGGCGCCGCATGGCATGGGCGACGTGAAGGTGGGCGGCAACTACGCGGCGTCCCTCTTCGCGCACGAGAAGGCCAAGCATGACGGCTGGCCCGTGGAACTGTATCTCGACGCGAAGGAGCACAAGTACGTCGAAGAGTTCTCCACGTCCAACTTCCTCGGCATCAAGGCCGACGGCACGTACGTGACGCCGGACAGCCATTCCGTGCTGCCGTCCGTCACGAACATGACGCTCAAGCAGGTCGCCGCCGATCTCGGCTGGAAGGTGGAGACGCGCAAAGTCCCCTACGAGGAAATCCGTGAATTCGTGGAAGTGGCGGCCTGCGGCACGGCCGTCGTCGTGACGCCCGTGTGGGAAATCACGCGCGGCGACGAGGTGATCAAGATTTCGGACGCGGATCAGGTCGGCCCGCATCTTCAGAAACTGTACGACACGGTGCAGGGCATCCAGTACGGCCGCCTCCCCGACACGCACGGCTGGTGCGTCGAGATCCAGTGACGGACGCCGCCGCCAATCTTCCCGGCCGCATCTCGACGGCCGATTTCGCGTCGTGGACGGATGGCGTTCCGTCCGCGAACGTCCCCGATTCGTTTTCGGGCGTGACGTTCGATTCACGCCGCGTGACGCCGGGCTGCCTCTACATGGCGTTCCCCGGCGCGACGTGCGACGGACACGCATTCGTGTCGGCGGCGCTTGCGAAGGGGGCGGCGGCGGCGCTTGTGCGGCGCGACTGGGCGGCCGCGCATCCGGACCTCCCGCTGATTGCCGTGGACAGTCCCCGCGCCGCGCTGACAGTCGCCGCGCGCGCCTGGCGCACCCAGTTGAAGGCGAAAGTCGTTGGCGTGACGGGCAGCGCGGGCAAGACGACAACGAAGGAGCTGACGGCCGCGTTTCTCCGCGCGGGCGGTCTTCGCGTCCATGCGACGGAAGGCAACTACAACAACGACATCGGCCTTCCAATCACGATGCTTGAGTGTCCGGCGGACGCGGACGTCCTCGTCGTGGAGATGGGCACGAACCATCCGGGCGAAATCGCCGCGCTCGTCGATCTGGCGCGGCCGGACGCGGGGCTGATTTCCTCGATCGGCACGGCGCATCTGGAATTTTTCAAGACGCAGGACGGCATTGCCGACGAGAAGGGCGCGTTGTTCGCGGGCTTGCCTTCCGACGGCTTCGCCGTGCTGGCGCGGGAGAACGCGCGGTTCGACCGGCTCGTGGCGATGAGCGCGGCGCCCGTGACGGCCGTGGCGACGGACGACCCGGCGGCGGCGCGTCTGGCGGCGGCGCGTCTGGCGGCCGCGCTGAAGGTGCGTCTGCCCGGCCCGCACAACGTCTCGAACGCCTTGATCGCGCTTGCCTGTGCGCGGCGCTTCGGCGTGTCGGAGGCGGCGTGTCTGGACGCGCTGAAGGATTTTACCCTGCCGGGCGGGCGTTGGCGCGTTGTCGAACGGAACGACGTGACGTACGTGGACGACACGTACAACGCGAACCCGACGTCGATGGTCGCGGCGCTTGAAACGTTCGCGTCGCTCGACGTCGCGGGGCGGCGCGTGGCCGTGTTGGGCGAGATGTACGAACTGGGCGCGAAAAGCGCGGAGCTCCATGCGGCCGTGCTGAAACGCGCGCGCGAACTGCCGCTCGACAAGCTGTTGCTCGTCGGCGCGGCGTTCGGCGGCACGTCCCGCGACGCGGCGGGCGCGGCGCTGGCCGACTACGTGCGGCCGGGCGACGCCGTGCTGTTCAAGGCCTCGCATGGTGTCCATCTGGAGGCGTTGGTGCCGTGAACGCGGTCGTGTTGGGAAATGGCAGCAGCGGTCGCGCGGCGGCGGAGATGCTGCGGCGCGACGGCGCGGCGGTGACGGTGCTGGACGGCGCGGACGTCTGGCCCGATGGGCGGGCGTTCGACCTTTGCGTGACGAGTCCCGGCATTCCGCTCGACCATCCGTGGCAACGGCGGGCGCGGGCGGACGGCGTGTCCGTCGTCAGCGAACTGCAGCTGGGCGCGGCACGGTGGCGCGCGCGGGGCGGGCGGATGCTGGCCGTCACGGGATCGAAGGGCAAGAGTTCCGTCGTGAAACTCGTGGCGGACGCGCTCGGCGGTATTCCGTGCGGCAACTACGGCCGTCCGCTCTGCGACGTCGCGCTCGAATCTTTCGACGCGGCGAATCTGCCGTGGGCGGTCGTGGAAGTGAGCAGTTTCCAGATGGAGACGACCGTCCTGCCGTCGGACGCTTTCGTGGCGGCGGCGGTGCTGAACTTGCAGGAAGACCATCTCGACCGGCATGGCGGCGTGGCGGTCTACCACGGACTCAAACGGGCCCTGCTCGGGATGGCGCGGACGGGCATTCGCGGGGATTGTCTGCCGGCGGACGCGGCCGACGGCGAATGCGCCCTTTTGCGCGGGTCGTACTTCGACAATCCCGTGCTGCGGACGAACGGCCGGTGCGCCGTGCGCCTCCTGCGGGCGGCGGGGCTGGACGACGCGGCGATCGCGGCGGCGTTCGCGCGGTTCGAGCCGCTGCCGCACCGGATGCAGACGGTAGGCGTGTTCGGCGGCGTCGCGTACGTGGACGACTCGAAGGCGACGTCGCTGGCGGCGCTGGACGCGGGCGTGGCGATGGCGGCGGCGCGGGGCGCGGGTACGGCCGGGGCGCGGGTGCGTCTGATCGCCGGCGGGCTCCCGAAAGGGGACGATCCAAATTCCGTGATTCCGCGCTTGCGTTCCGAGGTCAAAAAAGTGTATCTTATAGGGCGTTGCGCAGACCAGCTTCTGCAGGCATGGGAAAAGGCCGTGCCGTGTGAAATCTGCGGGACGCTCGACCGGGCGGTCGCAGCGGCCCGGCGCGATGCGTTGTCCGGCGAGGTGGTTCTGCTGTCGCCGGGCGCGGCGAGTTTTGATCAATTTAAAAGTTACGGTGTTCGCGGTGATGCGTTCAGGTCTCTCGTTTGTGCGGGGGCGGGATGCGTGGCCGAGGATGCCAGCAAATGAGGACGACGAGAGATGAAGGTTCAGCAAATTGGAATGGTGTTGGGAATGAACGTGGTGGCGGCCTGCTGCTTGATGATGCAGGGCTGCAAGGCCACGAAGCCTGGGGCGGGCGTTCAAGAGCCGTCGCCCGTGGTGGTGGCGCCGGAGCCGGAACCCGCGCCCGTCATTGACGTGAAGCCGTTGCCGCCGGCCCCCGCGCCGGTCGTTGAAGCGCCCGCCGCGCCCAAGGCCCGCACGGTGAAGCCGTTGCCGCCGCCTCCGCCGCCCGCGAAACCGGCGGTGAAACCGTTGCCGCCGCCGCCCCCGCCGGCGGGCGAATCGTTCGTCTACACGGTTCGGCGCGGCGATTCGCTCTCCAAGATTTCCAAGCGCTACAATGTCAAGATGGGCGCGATCGTGGCGGCGAACCCCGGCCTCAATCCCGACAAGATTCGCATTGGCCGCAAGTTGAACATTCCGGGGTCGGAACCGGTTGTCGCGGCCGCCGCGCCGGAGAAGAAATCCGCCGCCGTGCTGCCCGCCGCCGCCCCGGCTGCAAACCTGCAGGCACCGGTGAAGACGCGCCCGGCGTTCAAGCCCTACACGGGCGCGACGAAGGACTACACGGTCAAGAACGGCGATTCGCTGGGCAAGATCGCGAAGGAGAGCGGCATTTCGATTCGTGCGCTCAAGGAACTCAATGGCCTCCGCAAGGACTTCGTCCGTCAGGGGCAGGTGCTGAAGGTGCCGGCTGAGAAGGTTGTGGCGAAGGAGAGCGCCAAGAAAGCGCCCACCGCTGCGGCGAAACCCGCCGGCGAGAAGAAGGACGCGGCGGCGGTGAAGCCGGCGGCGGCCGAGAAGAAGGATGCGGCGAAGCCCGCGCCGGACAAGAAGGACGCGGCGGCCGAGACGAAGGCGGCGGACGCGCCGGCGGCCGATGCGGCGAAGCCGGCGGTCGAGACGCCGGAGGTGAAAGCGGCAGATGCGCCGGCGGCCGATGCGGCGAAGCCGGCGGCTGACGCGGCGGACGCGATGACGCACACGGTCAAGGAAGGCGAGGACATCGTGGGCATTGCCATCCAGTACGCGATCAGCCCCAGTCAGTTGATGGAACTCAACAACCTCAAGGTGACGGATACGCCGAAGCCGGGGCAGGTTCTCAAGCTCCCCACCCACGCCAAGGCCCAGTAAGGGTCTGCCTCAACCGGTAGGAGTGTCGGATGTATCGGACTCTGACCGTGTTGGGCGTCGCCGTTCTCCTGTTGCTGGCCATCGGATTTGTCGTCCTGGCCTCGGCCAGCCAGGGGAGCGGTTTTCGTCTTTACGGGAACCAGAACTTTTTCGTCGTACGCCAGGGGATCGGGTTGGCGGTGGCCGTGTGCTGCATGATCCCGGCGATTTTCTTCGACTACCACAAGTGGCGGACGATGCCGGGGTTGACGATTGCGGCCTATCTGGTCGTCGTGGCGTTGATGGCGGCCGTGTTGGCGCTGCCGGCCACGAAGGGTTCGCACCGTTGGATTTCCCTGGGTCCGATCCACTTGCAGCCGAGCGAGTTCGCCAAATTGATGGCCGTGTTCGCGACGGCCGTGTTTCTGGACCGGGTGGGGTTGCGTATCGAGTTGTTTTGGAAGGGCGCCTGCTGTGCGGCGGCGCTTGTCGGTCTCCTTGTGGGGTTGGCCATTGTCGAACCGGATTTCGGCGCGGCGATGGTCATCGGCGGCGCGGGGGCGGTGTTGTTCGTCGTGTCGGGGATGAAGTTGGTTCACATGATTTTGCTGGGGCTTCTAGGAGTCGGCGCGGCCGGGGCGTTGTTGTTGACGAACGCCAACCGGATGCACCGTATGGCGGGGTGGTTGCCGGAAGGTCTGGCGCGTCTCGTGGGCATCACGCCGGAGATGGTGGCGTCGAGTCTCGACAAAGGATCCACCTACCAGTTCGACATGGCGCAGGTCGGCATTGTCGGCGGCGGCGTGGCGGGCAAGGGGTTGTTCAAGTCCGAACAGTCTCTGGGCTTTTTGCCGGAGATGCACACGGACTGCATTTTCGCGATTGGCGCGGAGGAGCTGGGGCTGGCGTTTTCGTTGGGACTGCTGGCGCTCTACGTCACGATCTTCGTTCTCGGCATGATCATTGCCTACCGCGCCGAAGATCGGCTGGGCCGGTTGCTCGCGCTGGGCATGACGTTTCTCATCGTTTTTCAGGCGCTTTTCAACATGGGCGTCGTGTCGGGCATTTTCCCTCCGAAGGGCATGGCGCTGCCGTTCATCAGCTACGGGGGCACGAATCTCATCGCCACGCTGATCGCCGTCGGTACGCTTTTCAACGTTGGGCGACAAATCGGGTTGCCAAAAGCCCGCCCGAGGAGTACAATATCGTCCGTCTTTTCACAGCAAGGAGAAAACTAAATCATGGCTCGTGTTTATAATTTCGCGGCCGGCCCCGCCGTGCTGCCGTTGGAAGTGCTGCAGAACGCCCAGGAAAATCTGGTGGACTACAAGGGCGCCGGGATGTCCGTCATGGAAATGTCCCATCGCGGCAAGGATTACGACGCCATCCACCAGGAAGCGATCGCCACGTTCAAGGAACTCACGGGGTTGGACGACGATTGGTCGGTTCTGTTCGTGCAGGGCGGCGCGTCCCTCCAGTTCGCGATGATTCCGATGAACTTCCTCGTCAAGGATCAGGTCGCCGACTACGCGAACCAGGGTACGTGGTCGAACAAGGCCCTCAAGCAGGCGCAGGCGATCGGCCGCGTGAACGTGGCTGCGAACTGCCAGAAGGACATTCCTACCCGGATGCCGGCGGACGACGAGTTCACGTGGACACCCGGCGCGGTCTACAGCCACATCTGCACGAACGAGACGATCTCGGGCGCCCAGCTGAAGAGGATTCCGGAAACGGGGTCGCCGCTCATTGGCGACATGTCGTCGGACATTCTTTCCTGCGAGCGCGACTACACGAAGTTCTCGATGTTCTACGCCGGCGCCCAGAAGAACCTTGGACCGTCCGGCATGGCCGTCGTCGCGATTCGCAAGGCTTTTGCGGAGGTGGGATCGCAGACGATTCCGACGATGCTCCAGTACCGCACGTTCATCGACAACAACTCGCTCTACAACACGCCGCCGACGTGGGGCATCTACATCTTCGGCGAAGTGATGAAGTGGGTCAAGAAGATGGGCAAGGAAAACCTCTTCAAGCTCAACGCCGAAAAGGCGCAGAAGATCTACGACGTCATCGACGGTTCCGGTTTCTACCGTGGCACGGCCGTGAAGGAATACCGGTCCAACATGAACGTGACGTGGCGGCTGCCCACGGAAGAGCTGGAAGCCCAGTTCATCAAGGACGCGGCGGCGGTCGGTCTCAAGTCCCTCAAGGGCCATCGTTCGGTGGGCGGCATTCGCGCCTCCATCTACAACGCCTTCCCGATGGCGGGTGTTGACGCGCTCGTCGACTTCATGAAGGACTTCGAGAAGAAGAACGGCTAACGCTTGAACGCAAACGGAAGTTGTCAATGCGCCCCTGCGGAGGCTGAAACGCCCGCCGCAGGGCGTATTGGTTTTTGGGCGAAATTCGAGGCGGCGACGGAGGCGTTGGAAAGTTGGCCGGCGTTGCTGGTCGGCGGGTTGTGTCTCATTGCGAGTTTCGCGTTCGTCGGCCACAATCACGCGGTGGCGGGCGCGTCGTTCCGTCTGTTCGACCCGGCATGGGTCACGTTTTTTGTCTGTGGCCTTCCTCTGTTGCGAGAGGCCGGCGAGGGGTTGTTCGTCGATCGGCGGATTCGTTCCGCGTTGCTGATTTCGACGGCGATGATCGCCTGTGTGGCGATTGGGCAGCTCTTCGCCGCCGGCGAGGTCGCGTTCATCATGGCGCTGGGCGAAAAACTGGAGGCGTTCACGGTCAATCGCGCGAAGAAGGGGTTGCGTACGCTCGTCTCGCTCACGCCGCAGACGGCGCGTCTTGTCGCGGGGACGGATGTGCGGGAGGTGGCGGTTGATGCGGTGGCCGTCGGCGATACCATAATGGTGAAGCCGGGTGAAACGATTCCCGTCGACGGCGTGGTGGTGGAGGGGACGACGAGCGTCGACCAGCGCGTGATGACGGGCGAATCGCTTCCCGTCGACAAGACCGTCGGCGATGCCGTCTATTCGGGCACGGTGAATCGCTTCGGTACAATCGTCCTCACCGTGACGAAAGCCGGCGTGGACAGTTCGCTCCAGAAACTCATCCGCCTCGTGCGGGAGGCGGAGACGAAGAAGGCTCCGATGCAGCGGATTGCGGACAAATGGGCGGGGATTCTCGTGCCGGTGTCGCTCTCGGTGGCAGTGCTGACGTTTCTGGGCGCGTGGTGCGTGTTGGGCGACGTCCATGCGGCGCTTGTGCGTGGCGTTACGGTGATGGTCGTGTTCTGTCCGTGCGCACTCGCGTTGGCGACGCCGACGTCGGTGATGGCGGCCATCGGCCAGGCGACGAAGTTCGGCGTCGTCGTCAAGTCCGGCGAGGCGTTGGAGAAGATGGGGCACGTCGTGGTGGCGTGTTTCGACAAGACGGGGACGTTGACGACGGGACGTTTGCGCGTGACGGACGTGTCGGACGCGGAGACGTTGACGTTGGCGGCCGCCGTGGAGGCGAAGAGCGAACACCCGCTCGCCCAGTCGATTTGCGCGGCGGAAACGGACGTGCCGCCGTGCGCCGATTTCACGATGAAACCCGGCAAGGGCGTGAAGGGTGTCGTCGAGGGGAAGACCGTCCTGTGCGGCACGGACGCCTGGTTGCGGGAAAACGGCGTAACGGCGGATGCGGCGGTCGAACGCGCGGCGGCGGCACGGCGGCGCGAGGGCAAGGCCGTCGTGCTGGTGGCCGTGGACGGCGCGATGCGTGGATTCGTCGCGCTGGCCGACACGGTACGTCCGGAGGCGAAGACCGCACTGGCCGATTTGGCGGCGACGGGCGTCACGTCGTGTCTGCTCACGGGCGACCACGCCGCGACGGCGGCGTACGTGGCGCGGGAACTGGGCGTGGACGAGGTGAAAGCCGAACTCCTGCCCGAAGACAAAGCGAAGGCGGTGGCGACGATTGAGGCGGGCGGTCGTCGCTGCTGCATGGTTGGCGACGGCGTGAACGACGCGGTGGCGCTCAAGACGGCGCACGTGGGCATCGCCATGGGCGGCGCCGGCAGTGATATTGCCGTCGAGGCGGCGGACATCGCGCTCGTCGGCGACGACATTTCCAAGATCGCCTATCTGAAACGGCTTTCCGTCGCGTGCGTGAAGCTCATCAAGTTCAATATTGCGATTTCAATGACGATCAATGCCGTGGCAATTCTGTTGTCGGTCGTCGGCGTGCTCGGCCCTGTTTCCGGGGCGCTCGTGCACAACATCGGGTCGGTTCTGGTCATCCTGAACGGCGCGTTGCTCTACGACCGGAAATTCCGTTCCATGTAAAGATCGCTCGGCGGAACACAAGGAAGTGTAAAGGCCGGCGGGCGAAATGCGCACATCCGGTCGTAGGCGTCCGTTTGGCATATTTTATGCTCTTGCAAGGCCACTGGAGCGTTGAAATATGTCGGACGAAATCAAGCATGAATGCGCCGTGGCGTGGATACGGTTGCGGACGCCGTCGGTCACCGCGTCGGCGGGGTTGGCGAAGTTGGCGTTGCTGTTGGAGAAGCAGCACAATCGCGGACAGGATGGCGCGGGGTTGGCCGCGCTGCGGCTGGATCCCGTACCGGGCGAACCGGCCTACCGCGTCGTCAAGTCGGCCGCGTCGAATCCGCTGGCCGATTTGCTGGGACGGACGGCGCATCTGTGCGACGGGTTCGATGCGCGACTCTTCTTGGGACATCTGCGCTACGCGACGTTCGGGCGCGGGGACGTGGATTTCTGCCACCCGTTCGTCCACAAGTCGAGTTGTCTGAACCGTACGCTCCTGCTCGCGGGGAATTTCAACCTGACGAATACACACGACGTATTCGTTGAATACGCGCGGTTGGGCCACCATCCGGATTCCACGGCCGACGGCGCCATCGTCACGCAGTGTCTCGCCCACGCCCTTGGTACGATTCTGGACGCCGCCGGTACGCCGGCGGCGTCGCTGTCTGCCGAACAGATTGCAACGGCGTTTCGTCAGACGTTGCCGCGTTTCGATGGCGCGTACACGCTCTGCGGATTGACGGCGGACGGCTGGGGGTTCGCCGTGCGCGACGCCCACGGCATCCGGCCGGGCTACTACCATCTGGGCGCGGATTTCGCCGTCGTCGCGTCGGAGCGTCCGGCCATCCAGGCGGCGTTTGATTGTCGGACGGAGGACGTGGCGGAATTGCCGCCCGGCCGTCTGCTGCTCGTTTCGCCGGCGGGCGACATCAGCTGGCACGACGTGCTGCCGCCCGCCGCGAAGCGGAGTTGCGTGTTCGAGCGCATCTACTTTTCGCGGGCCAACGACGCGGACATCCATCGCGAACGCAAGGCGCTGGGCGCCGCGCTGGCGCGACCAATCCTCGAAGCCGTCGACTACGATTTCGAACACACGTTCTTCAGTTACATCCCCAACTCCGCACACGTGGCGTTCCACGGGTTGCTTGAAGCGTTGTGGACGGAAGGGCTGGCGGAAGGGCGGCCCGTACGGTTCGGGCAGATTGCCGTGAAGGATGCGAAGTTCCGCACGTTCATCGCGGACGCCGCCGCCCGACGGGAATTCTACAAACACGTCTACGACGTCACGTACGGTCTCGTCCGTCCGCACGTCGATACGCTCGTCGTCTTGGACGATTCCATCGTGCGCGGCAACACGATGAAAAACGCGATTCTGCCCATGCTCGACCGCCTGTCGCCCAAACGCATTGTCGTGGCGTCCTCCGCGCCGCCGATTCGTTATCCTGACTGCTACGGGATCGACATGAGTTCGCTGGACGAACTCGTTGCGTTTCGCGCCCTCGTGAATCTGTTGGGGGCGTCTGCCGATTTCACCCTACCGTTGAAAGACTTGTACGCCCGCTTCTCGGAAAAGACGTTAAGCGACGAAATCGCCCGTCTGCTGACACCGCCGGGTATGAAAGCCCAAGTCGATGTCGTGTTTCAGACCGTTGACGCACTTCATCGGTGTTGTCCCGACCATACAGGCGACTGGTATTTCACGGGCGACTATCCGACGCCTGGCGGCTTCAAGGTTCTCGCCCGCGCCGTGCAGAACCACCTCACCCGTTCCACCGCCCGGTCCTACTGATTTCGTCGTACCACAGGCACGATCTCGTTTCCTTGCAGATCTACGAGATATTGCAACTTCCGTGATTGAACGCCATTCGCCGTCCCTCTTGACATACATACTCGGAGGTATGTATAATTTCCGTCATGTTTTCACTTCTAAAAAGGTCTCTGTTGCCGGTCGCCGGCCTCGTTGCGTTGTTGACGGGGTGTGAGACGATTGCGCGGGCGCGGGACGCCCAGCGGAGTGTGGCGGCCGCGACGAACGACGCGGCGGTCGTCCGTGCGGACGCGGCGCCGGCGCGGGTCGATTTGCGGACGTTCGGTTTTGTCGAATACGTCGAGTTCGCGCTGACGAACCGTCCGTCGCTGGAAACGGCGCGGCTGGCCGTGTCCAACGCCGTACTGGCGTTGACGACGGCGACGGCAGACCGCGAACTCCAGCTTGACGTGTCGGCGGGCTATTCGCAAGCGACGGCCAATCGGAAGGGGCATTTCTCCTGGCACCAAAATCGTGGCGCGTTCGGCAGCGACATCGCCGTGGACTTGCTGCTCGTCGACTTCGGTCGTGTGGACGCGCAGGAACGGGCCGCCCGCGAGGATCTGGTGGCGGCCCAGCGAGAGTTGGCCGACGAAGAGTATGCGGTTTTCAACGACGTTGCCCAGGCCTATTTCACGCTGTTGCGCGACGACGCGCTGCTGGAGGTGGCGCGGACGAACGAGTTCATGCACGCCGAACATCTTCGTCAGGCCGAATTGCTCTTTTCGGCGGGCGAGGTGAAGAAGCTCGATGTGCTTAAGGCGCGGGTCGATTTGTCGGATGCGCGTTTGGCGACGATCAACGCATCGAACGACGTGTTGACGGCCGGCGCCGAGTTCCTGCGGGCGTTGGGGTTGCAGACCGATCGCGCCGTCCGCGCCGATGTGCTGGACGTCGCGACGAATGCGCTGGCGGCGTCCCGCGTTGAATTGCCCGAATCGGCCTACGGCGCGGCGGAGGGGCTGGCGTATGCGCGGACGAACGCGCCATCGCTCAAGGCGCTTCGCGCCAAACTGCGATCGGCCTCCGCCGAGGTCGACTACCGAATCGCCGATCTCATGCCGAAACTCACATTGTCGTCCGCGTTTTCGTTTTCCGATCCGGCGTGGAACTGGAGCTGGGCGTTCAACGCCGTGCAGTCTGTGTTCGACGGTTGCCGGAAGCGGACGGCGGTGGACGTGGCGGTCGTGGGCATGGAAGCGGCTCGCGTGGCCGTCGAAGAGGCCGAACAGAAACTGTCGTACGAAATCGCGGTGGCCGTCGCGTCGCGCGACAACGCCCGCCAATCGTTGGCGACGGCGCGTGTGGAGGTCGACCAGGCGCGGGAGAATCTGGAAACGGTCGTGCAGGAATACCAGGTTGGCGATGCCTCGCGCATCGATTTCACGGATGCGGCGAGTGGATTCGCCCAGGCGTTGGGTACGCGCGTGAAGGCGTTCTATGCGGCCGAGCTGGCCGAGGCCGAACTGATCCGTCTGACGGGGCGTGTGCCGCCGTTCCGTTCGGGCGCGGACGCGGGGACGAATACGACGGCGGGGACATATCTTGAGGTGAACGATGCGCACATGGATTAAACGAATTGTCGTGCTGGCCATTCTTGCGGGCGCCGGTTGGTGGGCGTGGCGCTTTTTCGGCGAGAAGAAGGCCGAGGCGTACGTCGTGCGTTATCGGACGGCGCCGATTCTGAAGACGGACATCTTCCGCACGGTGGAGGCCACGGGGACGGTGCAGCCGATCAAGGAGGTCGAAGTCGGTGCGCAGGTGAACGGCAAAATCATCAAGCTCTTCGTGGACTACAATTCGATCGTCACGAACGGACAGGTGGTGGCGCTGATCGATCCGCAGGTCTATGAGGCCAACTACAAGAGTACGCTCGGCGAACTCCACGCCAACGAGGCGAATGTGAAGAAGTGCGAGGCGCAACTCGTGCTGGCGGAGAAGACGCTCGTTCGGAAGGAGAAACTGGCCAAGCGCGACATGGCGCCGATGGCGGACTACGATGCCGCGCTGGAAGCGCGGGACACCGCCATCGCCTCTCTCGCCGCCGCCAAGGCGAGCGTCGAGAAGAGCCAGGCGTCCGTCAGCCAGGCCAAGGCCAACCTCGATTACTGTACGATCATTTCGCCCGTGAACGGTATCGTCATCGATCGATCCGTGGACGAGGGGCAGACGGTCGTGTCTTCCATGAACGCCGTGCCGCTGTTGAACATCGCCACGGATCTCCGACGCATCCAGGTGGAGGCCACGGTGCCGGAGGCCGACATCGGCAGCGTCAAGAACGGCCAGTTCGTCACGTTCACGGTCGATTCCTATCCCGGCGTCAAGTTCAAAGGCGAAGTCACGCAGGTACGCATGGCGTCGACGACGACGAGTTCCGTGGTCACCTATCCCGTGATCATCGAAGCCGACAACGCGGGGGACAAGCTCTATCCCGGCATGACGGCGAACATTTCCATCCACATCGCGGCGGCGCGGGGCGTGGTGGCCGTCACGGCGGCGGCGTTCCGCTACCGGCCGCCTCAGGCATCGATGGACGGGCCGCAGTCGGACGAAAATTCGGATGAGAGGACGCTCTATGTGCTGGACGATCCGGCACAGGCACCGCGCAAGGTCGTGGTCAAGACGGGGTTGTCCGACGGGACGTTCACGGAAATCAAGTCCCCGCTCGACATCGACCGCAAGGAGGCCGTGCTGGGCGTGATGGCGTCGTTGCCGGCCGGCGCGGCGGACGCAAAGGGCGACGCGGGCGGCAAGAATCCCTTCATGCCGAAACCGCCGGGGGGCGGCCGGCGCAAGCCGAATGGTCCGCCGTCGGGTCGGTGATGTCAGACAGGAAGCCCAAGGAACGACGATGGCGCCGCATTTGATTGAAATACGCGATCTGCGCAAAATCTACGCGCTCGGCGAAGAGCCCGTAGCCGCGCTGGACGGTGTGTCGCTGACGATCGAGAAGGGCGAGTTCGTGGCCATCATGGGCGCGTCGGGTTCGGGGAAGTCGACGATGCTGAACATTCTCGGCTGTCTGGACACGCCCACGAGCGGCAGTTATTTGCTGGACGGCATCGAGGTGGCGCGGCGGACGCGGACGGAACTCGCGCACATCCGCAATCGGAAACTCGGTTTCGTTTTCCAGAACTTCAATCTGCTGGCGCGGACGAGCGCGATCGAGAACGTGGAGTTGCCAGACTTCTATCTCAATCGCCTGAACCACGCCGAACGCCGGGCGCGGGCGTTGGAGTTGCTGACGCGCGTGGGGCTGGGTGGGCGCGGCACGCATACGCCCGCGCAGCTTTCCGGCGGCCAGCAGCAGCGCGTGGCCATCGCCCGCGCCCTGATGAACGCGCCGCCCGTCCTTTTCGCGGACGAGCCGACGGGCAATCTGGACACGAAAAGTTCCATTGAAATCATGAACCTCTTTACGGAACTTTCCCGCGAGGGCATCACGATCGTCATGGTCACGCACGAAGACGATATCGCGGCCTATGCCAAACGCCACCTCGTCATGCGCGACGGCCATTTGATCAAAGACGACGGCCAACCGCTTGCCGCGCACACGGCGTAGGGCAGTTGTGCTATAATGCCTCTGGAAAAAAGGAACACCCATGCGGACTGCGGAAATCGAACGGAACACGAAGGAAACGAAGATCAAACTCGCGCTGAATCTCGACGGCACGGGCGACGGCGTGATTGACACGGGCATCGGCTTTTTCAACCATATGCTCGAACTGCTCAAGAAACACGCGCTGATCGACCTGTCCGTCACCTGCGACGGCGATCTCGACGTGGACTACCATCACACGGTGGAGGACGTTGGTCTCGTCTTCGGCCAGGCGCTCAACCGCGCGCTGGGCGACCGCCGGGGCATTACGCGCTACGGGTTCGCGTCGATTCCGATGGACGAGACGCTCTGCGAGACGTCCATCGATCTCGGCGGCCGGCCGTTCCTCGTCTTCCAGTGCGGCATGAAGCACCAGATGGTGCGCGACTTCGAGGTGAAGTTGCTCGAAGAGTTCTTCCGCGCCGTGAGCGTGGAGGGGCGTCTGAACGTTCATTTGCGCCAGGTCTACGGCGACGAGGCCCATCACGTGTGCGAGGGCTTCTTCAAGAGTTTCGCCCGCGCACTTCGCCAGGCCGTGGCGGCGGATCCGCGCGAACACGGCGTGCCGTCTTCCAAGGGCGTGATCTGAACGCCGCATAGACCAACGCAACCGAACTGCACGGGAGAGAAAAAGCATGGACGTGAAGGAAACGATCATCGTGGCGGCCGATCCGTTCGCCCTGTCGCTGGAAAAGGCTGTTGGGACGCATCTGCGTGAACGCGGGTTCGAGGTGAAGGATCTGGGTGCGGACGCGGCGCGGCCGGACAAGCCGTACTACGAGTCCGCCGTGGACGTCTGCCGGGCGTTGCAGCGCGGCGAGGCGTCGCGGGCGTTCCTCTTCTGCGGCACGGGCATGGGCATGAGCATGATTGCGAACCGTTTCGCGGGCGTTCGCGCCGCCGTGGTCGAGAGCGTGTGGGCGGCGAAGATGTGCCGCACGATCAATGACGCGAACGTCTGCTGCATGGGGCAGATGGTTTGGGGCGAGGGCATGGCCCTTGCGGCGGCGGATGCGTTTCTGGACACGTCGTTCACGGAAGGGCTGGAGCCGCTGGCGGACTTCCTGCGCGACGCGCGGGAAAAGGTCGCCGCGATTCGCGATTCTGGCAATTGATTCGGTTTTGAAACGGACGGAGGATAGACGATGGTGAAATCACGGATTCTGGCGATTGTCGCGGCTGGCGCGTGCTGCTGCTGCGCGGCGCCGCTTGAACTTGGACTCGGCATGGGCGGCGAGATCCGCGTGGGGGCGGACGGCGTCCGGCTGGGACCGCGGATCCACCGCGAAGGCTGGCGCGGGACGGCGACGGGCGTGCGGACGGACT
>CAYZYQ010000069.1:0-15490 GCA_964482645.1 uncultured Lentisphaeraceae bacterium
TAGTCCGCGACTTCTCCATGGGGGAAAGGGAAAATTCGCCAAAAGATGGTATACTAGTCGCCGTTTCAAAGGAGCAACGGCATAGTAACATGAATGCGATCTTTTTCGACATGGACGGCACGCTGATCGATTCGCGCGCGGATCTGGGCGCCACGGTGAACTTCACGCGGCAGACGCTCGGTCTTGCGCCGATTCCGTTGGATGAGGCCATCTCCTACGTGGGCTGCGGCGCACGTTATCTACTGGAACACGCGATTCCCGAATGCGCGGGCAAGTTCGATGAAATCTGGCCGATGTACACAGACCAGTATCGCGCCCATATGCTAGACGCCACGCAGCTCTACCCCGGCGTCCAGCGGACGCTGGCCGAACTTCATGACCGTGGGTGGAAGATGGGTGTCAACACGAACAAACCGAATTTCGCCACACGCGCGATTCTCGACCATTTTGGCCTCTCGCGCTACTTCGGTGCGGCCGTCGTCGGCGGCGGGGATTGCCCGGAAATGAAACCGAGCGACCTGCCGCTCCGCCAAGCCGCCAACCAAATGGGCGGTCACCGTCTCTCATCCCACGACTGGATGGTCGGCGACAATTGGACGGATATAGAATCGGGCAACCGCGCCGGTCTTAAGACGGCGTTCTGCACGTTCGGGTTCGGCCATCTGCGAGATTCCCGCTGCACGCTCAAAATCAATCGCCTCGACGAACTGCTGCGCCACTGCCCGGCCGAGGACTGACTGCTTTGGAAACAGGAGACAAGTACATGGACAAACACGTCATGGCCGTCGGCCCCATCGCGGCCAACTGTGTCATCCTCTGGGGCGCGGACAAGGCGGCGTGGATCGTCGACCCCGGCGCCGACGCGGAGGCGATTATCGCGTTTTGCGAAACGCACAACCTGACACCCGCGCTCATCGCGTTCACCCACGGACACTTCGATCACATCGGCGCCCTGCCCAAGTTGCTCGTGCGCTGGCCGAATTGCCCCGTCCATCTCGGGCCGGGTGACGAAGCCCTCGCATTCCATCCGCAAAACGCCTGGCCGCCCTACTATTCGGCCACGCCGCGTCCCGCCACGCTCGTGACGGATCTGACCGACGGCGTCGAACTGTCCGCCGGCGGCCTGACGGCGAAAATCATCGCTACGCCCGGCCATACGCCCGGCGGCGTCTGTTTCCACTTTGAATCGGCGCATCTGCTCCTTTCGGGCGACACGCTCTTCAAGGGTTCGTGCGGCCGCACAGACTTCCCTGGCGGCAGTCTGCCCGTCCTGCGGCAATCACTGAAACGCCTCGCCGCCCTGCCGCCCGAAACCGTCGTCGTGGCCGGCCACGGCGAGGAAACGACGATTACTCACGAATTGCAGACGAACCACTTTCTCCGCGCATGACGTGGACGTTCCACCACAAGGCCGTGACGACCTCCACGAACGCCGACGCGCACGGCGCAGCGGCGGGACACGTCTTCACGGCGGACTTGCAGACGGCGGGGCGCGGGCGACTGGATCACATCTGGCAGTCGCCCGCCGGCGAGAATCTGACGTTCTCCGCCGTTCTCGACGTGGCGGAACTAGATCCCCTGCACACGGCCACGCTGCCGCTCGTCGCGGGGCTGGCCGTGGCGGACGCGCTTGAACCCGTCCTCGCTGGCTGCGCCCTCGCACTGAAATGGCCGAACGACGTTTGGGTGGACGGCCGCAAAATCGCCGGCATCCTGTGCGAACGCGCGGGCGATACCGTCATCGCCGGCATCGGCGTCAACGTGCGGCAGACGCGCTTCCCCCCCGCGCTCGCCGTGCGGGCGACAAGCCTCGCCGCGCATGGCGTAAATCTTTCGCCCCACGATGTTCTCCACGGCATTCTGTCCGCGCTTGATCGTCTCCTGCCCATCTGGCGGACGCAGGGCTTTGCCGCCCTGCATGACCGCTTCGCGCTGCGCGACTGCCTGAAAGGGAAAAACGTGAGCGTCTTCCGCACAGACGCCGACCGCGAACCGCTGACCGGCCTGTGCACGGGCGTCCAGCCCGACGGAACTCTCTGCGTGGCGGGCGAATCTGTTTTCGCCGGCGAAGCGCACATTCACGCATTCGACGCGCCGACATCCGCCCGCGAACAAGGACGGTAAACGCACTCTTGGTTGTCCGGATTGGATTCGAACCAATTCGAAGGGTATCAAAAACCCCTATGCTGCCATTACATCACCGGACAATGAAAACGGGAAACGGAATTATACCATCTCCCGTGTCTGTTCGCAAGACGCGAACCGCGCCACCAGGAAGCGATGTCAAATACGCTGAACGAATTCCCCAACGTCTGAAATGCGAATGTCAGACGAATGGCGTGGACAATCGAATCAACCCACGACCTCCCAGTATCCGCCCTTACGGCCGCCGACCCTGCGAATCCTGCCGACGGATGTCAACTACGCGAGATTCTTCTCCACACCTCTCACCGACAGATTGACTTCCGCCGCCAGCCGTTCACGTGTCATATCTGGGTACTCTTTGAGCAGTTCCAAAATCTTTCCCGCACTTTTTCCCACACTCTTTTTCACGGCAAGCAATGCGTCACGCAACGCCGTAAGCATGAACTCAATGAACACGCGGGCGTCGCCTGTTCTGTCCGCGTCAAAGATGATTCTGCGGAGGGCGTTCGGCGCGACGGGAACGTCGCGCCCTACCGGATGGGCAGACGTTCCCGTATTCGGTAGGGCGGGGCGTCCCGCCTCGCCTTACTTCACGATCGGCGTGAGGACGATGTTGCGGAAATCGGCATCCGAATGGTCACCCTGCAAGTAGAGCGGCCCCGGTACGAACTCGTCGCTCGTGAGCGCCCCGCCCGTGCAACCGAGAATGGGCTGGTTGTCGATGATGTTCACGCCGTTGAGCACGACCGTCACGTGGCGCTTGTACAACGTGACGTCCACGTGCTGCCATTCGTTCGCGGGCTTTTCGGCGGCCACGCGCGGCGTGATACGACCGTAGAGCGCGGCCATGTGATGACAGTCCACGGGCTTGCCGAAACTGTCGAGTACCTGAAGTTCGTAGATGCCACGCAGATAGACGCCCGAGTTGCACCCTGGCAGAACTTTCACGTCGTAGGACAACTTGAAGTCGAAGAAGTCGGCCCGCTTCGTCTTCAGGTTCGCGCTCGCGCCGTCACGCTTGCCGGCCTTGTCGCGCTTGATGCGGTTCGAGAGCACGCCGTCCTTGATCGACCAGCCGAAGTAGTTCGAACCCATGGCCTCCCAGCCGTCCATGCCGCCCGCGAGCAAGTCGATCGGCGTTCCCAACACGATCTTCGCGCGATCGGGCGTCGGCGGCAGCGCGGGAATGCGCCGGGCCTTCACTGTTTCCGGCTGGCCAACCGTCTTGCCCGTGCCGTCCGTCGTCGTGAACGTGACGTCGGCCTCGGCACCCGTCGCTTTCAGCGTCGTCACGCGAATCCGCGCACGGGCGGAATCCTTGTCGCCCCGAATCGTCTGCTTCATCGTAGCCGTCGCGCCATTCACCACGACGTCGCGCTGCGCGTTCGGTGAACCGCCAGCCCAGAGGAGGGAGGCCGACGCCGCGCCCGTTGCGTCCTTGAACACGCCCAGCCAAAACGCGCCCGGCTTCTGGATGGCCCAACGGCCCTCCGCGCCCTTGCACGTGCAGTCCGCACACGCGCACGTCGCGCCGCACCCACACGCCGTCGTCGTCGCCGCGCACGTGCAGGACGGCGCGGACGGAGACACGCAACCCACGACCCCGGCGGACACAAGGCCCGCCGCCAACAAGTTCTTGAACGAGTTTTTCATAATGGAAAAAGTATAGCACACTTCCTCAGCCCTTGAAATCGCCGCGATCCACCACGAGACGGTAGCCGACCGATTCCACACGCCGCGCCAGACAGGCTCGGCACTGCGCCGATTCCTCGCCCGTGCAGATCTTGTTGTCGTAGAGTTCGTACTTTTTACGTACGTCGACGGGCGAGAGGTTCGGCATGACAACGTTCGCGCCGGCGAGCAGCCCCTTCTCGCGCCCTTGCGGATCGATCGTTCCCAGCGCCGTCGTGGCGGGGATGAGCATGGGCGGGTGGATGAGACGGAGAATCGACAGAAGGAGGCACGTCTGCGCCACCGTACCGGCCGGCCGGTCGCGGAAGGGCGTTTCGTGGTGCGGCACAAACGGCCCGATGCCGCACATTTCCGGCTTGAACGTTTCGATGAACTTCAAGTCGGCGGCCAGCGTCTGCGGCGTCTGGAACGGACTGCCCACCATGAAGCCGCAACCGACTTGGTAACCACAAGCGCGCAACGCCCGCAGACACGCCATGCGCCGTTCCCAGCTCATGTCCGGCGGATGGAGACGCGCGTAATGTTCGGGCGACGCCGTTTCGTGGCGAAGCAGGTAGCGATCCGCCCCCGCGTCGCGCAAGGCACGGTAGCTGGCCTCCGTCCGTTCGCCGAGCGACAGCGTGACGGCCTGGTCGGGATGTTGCCGTTTGAGGGCGCGGATGAGATCGACGAGACGCGCGTCCGTGAAAAATGGATCCTCGCCCCCTTGGAGCACGATCGTCCGAAAACCGAGACGGTAACCCTCGTCGGCACAGGCGAGAATCTGATCGGGCGCCAGACGGTATCGTTGGGCGGCGGCGTTGCTGCGGCGGAGTCCACAATAGAAGCAATCGTTCCGGCAGTAACTCGTAAACTCGACGAGCCCGCGCATGTAGACGGCATCGCCGTAGATTGCGCGACGCGCCGCAACGGCCCGTTCGGCCAACAGCCGCGCATCGTCCGCCGTAGCCGTCTCGACAAGCCGTGCATAGTCGTCGCTCGGCAATGCGTGTTCACGCGCCAGTCGTTCAATCCGTTCCGTGTTCATCGTCATTTGGTCTTCTCTTATATCATACGCCCAGACATCGGTCATGAATATCAAGAGCGCAGACAGGAAAGCGGACAAACAATCACTTCGCCATCCCGATAGGCGAAATCCCCCGTCGCCGTCAGAACCATCTGGAAAACGGGTTCGATTCCACTTTTACTCCGAACAAGCGCCGTCAACTTATTCAACGTGGCAATGCCCTCGTTGATAAGCGTTTCGCCGCCGAGTTTGATTTCCACAAACCCATACCGCCCATCGGGCGTATGCAACACGGCGTCACATTCAAGCCCCGTCTTGTCGTGATAACGTTCGACTCGCCCTCGCTGGGCATCCATATAGACGCGAAGATCACGAACGGCCATCGATTCAAAAAAGAACCCGAACGACTGAAGATCGTTCATCAAATCACCCGGTCCGATTCCCATGGCCGCTGCCGCAATCGAAGGGTCGACGAAATAATGCGTGTCTGTCGTTCGAATCGACCCCTTTGTACGCAGATTCGGACACCATGCAGTCATATCCTCAATGACGAAAAGGCGTTTGAGCGTCTGCAGGTACGACTTGATCGTCTCTTCATCCAAACTCCGCACGTCATTCGCCACCAGATCCTTGCGCATCGCCACCAAATTCGCTTGCGTTCCCTGGAGCCGCGCACATGAACGCAAAACCCGACGCATCCGATCTGGATTCCGCAATGTTTCGTCAACTCGCGCAACATCGCTTTCCACCAATCCATCAAAATATTCCTGCGCCACAATTAATCCACGTTCCCCGGAACGCCCGATAGCCTGTGGCCATCCACCTCGGCAAACGAGAAATGCCGTTTCGTCGAGCGGACGCGAAATGGCCGACGCCGTAGTGAAAGATTGATGCGAAAACAACGCCTGGAGCGACACCTCGCCCGACGATTCGCCAGATTCCCATAGACTCATAGGACGCATCTTGAGACGAGCAAAACGTCCCGTCCCGCTATGGAACATCGCGTCTGATTTCGGCGGCACGGAACTTCCCGTCAAGATGAACTGCCCATCACCATCCACATGGTCAACCGTAAAGCGAATAGCATCCCAGAATTGGGGCGCAACTTGCCACTCGTCAATCAGACGCGGACGACGACCTTTCAGTAAAGCATGGATGTCAAGTTCCGCCAACTTGAGATTTTGCTCTCGCATCTGCGGATCGGCCATGTAGAGAACGCTTTGCGCCTGTTGTTCGCACGTCGTTGTCTTACCACACCACTTTGCGCCTTCAACGAGAACGGCACCCATGGCGGAGAGTTTTGTGACCAAAAGTGAATCGGCTATTCTTGCACGATATTGTTTCATTGCGCCATCATTGTACTAAATAAGGCATTTCACGGCAATGGAATTCGGTGATTTTTCCCAAACTTTTTCGGTGATTTTTCCCAAATTTTTTCGGTGATTTTTCCCAAACCTGGTCGTACAAGGCTCCGAAAAGCCCAGTGGGACGAGACGTCAGCAGAAGCAGAGGGTCAAGAGACCGACGATGAAGCAGTAGGGACCGAAGAGCCAGAAGAACCGCCCTTTCAACATCCGGACGAGCCCCGCGAGGGAAAAGTAGCCCACGACCGCCGCCACCGCCGCGCCGTAGCACACCAACCCCCAGCCGACTTCACCCGCCGCATCCGTGGCCGCCAGCGAATCCAGCAGTTCCAAAACCGCCGCCCCCGCGATAAGCGGCGTGCTCATGAGAAAGGAAAACTCCGCCGCCGCCGCCGGATCGACTCGTTCCGTCCGCGCCGAAGCCAGCGTCATCCCGCTTCGCGACACGCCCGGCAACAGGGCAACCGCCTGGCCACAGCCCATGAAAAACGCCCGCCGCCAGCAGACCGCATTGTTCCCACGTGGCAGAAAGCGCGTCCCGGCCAACACCGCCCCCGTGAACATCAACAACGCCCCCACCATCCGCGCGTTCTCAAAAAGCGCATCGATCGGGTGACGCAATGGGAAGTAGACGAGAATCGCGGGAATGGCTGACAGGACAATCTTACCCACGTACCCCCACGCCGACCGACGTTGCATCGGATCGCCCCGCAATCCGAGCAATCCCGCCAACAACGCGCCCATCCGCGCCCGATAGTACGCGAAAATGGCCACCAGCGTCCCCATGTGCAGAAAGACGTTCAGCCGCATACTCGGCGACCCCATGCCCAACAAATGCTGCCCGATGACGAGATGACCAGAACTTGAAATCGGCAGAAACTCGGCCACGCCTTGAAGGATGGCTAGCAACGTGACGTCGAAGAACTCTCTCATGTTCCCACTCCAACGGTGTATAGGCAACAAAAAAACCGCCTTCCGGCGGTTTGGGAAAGTGGCGGGCTCAGGGAGAATCGAACTCCCCTCTTCGGATCGACAGTCCGAGGTCCTAACCGATGAACGATGAGCCCGCAGAGGTGACAACGAGGGATAGTATATCAGAACGCCGTTCGCGCCGCAAGGGGGTTTGTGAAAAAAGTTGAAAAATGTTCGTGCGAACGGATTTCAAGCCCCGTCCACCACCACAATGCGTCAGAAATTGCGAGCTGCAAATACCGTCGCGTCGCGGACGAACATTTGATCCGCCAAACGATCTTGAAAGAATTACGCACGAAGAAGAGACTTCTGCTCAACGATTCCACAAGCCACACGATGAAAGAATCACAGGATGGTAATGACAAAGCCGCTCTTTTTCTTCACGACTTTCCGCGCACGTTCCCACGCGGGGTCGAAGACGACCGTCTCGACAAACAACGAGGGTGCTTCTGTCTGGACAACGCGCGGCGAAGGCCGCAAATCGAGCCTCGTGAACACCACGCCCGAAGCCGGCACATTCGGCTCATCCGGGTCGTCGTATCCGCCCACCGCATCCCAACGCACACAATCGACCCAGCCGCAATTCGAACCGGCCGTCGCCGAACCGTTCTGCGCGAAAACCCACCTGATGACATGACGTGCATCATCGGCAATCTCAATGCGGGCCTCCGTCCAACTTTGCTCCCCGCTGATGGATTCTTTCAGCACGCCGTCCAAATACACGCTCAACACGCCCACGTCCGACGCGCTCGACACTTTCCAGTTGAACAAAACGACGCCCTTGCCGACGACCGTCGCCGACATCCACGATACCTCGCCGTCCGCAACCTCCATTGATCGCAATGCCGAGCCGCTGTAGCCACCCTCCACGTCCGTGCGCCAATGCTTTCCATCCGTGTCCGACGCATACGACACACCGGGCGCACTATCAAGAATCTCCTTCACGACATCCACCCCGCCGTTCATGTCCGTCAATCCCGATCACACCACAGGGCGATGCGGCAACCATCTCTATAATCAGCCTCCAATCCCCACTGGCCTCCCATACGACTGTTGGGTTCATACCCACTGAGTGGACGTACCGGAAATGTACCGAAAGCCTCTGAGAAGGTGGGGCCAAGAGGATCTATGATAGGACGCGTCCCATAATGTATCTCCAAAAATCCAGCGCAGATCGTACGCCCACCACAACCACTACCATTATAGAAGCCAAGACCATAATAGAAATAGAATCCCCATGCATTGGGAAAATTATCCAACTCATATCTCACCGCATCCGTCAAGACATCGCTGCCGTTGTTGTAGCGTGTGGTCGTGCCCACACGGCAAACGTACTCCCACTGGGCCTCCGTTGGCAGATCAATCCAGGACGACACCCGACTCCGCAACTTACCGATAAAGGAATCCGCATCCACGTCAAAGGAGGTCGGAAACTCTTTCCCATCTTCCCCGTCCAGGGATAGCGTTGCTGAACTTTGACATTTGAGAGCGCGACGGCGCCCAAGAGCGTCCGTACGACGATACCCGCGAACAAGAGCACAACGACTTTCTTCATTTCCAATCCTCCATTGGCACTTCTTTTCTCTCGCACTGGCGTGAGAAGAAAAGGAACACGTATCTTTATTTCAGTTCAAGACGCGATGCCGTACGCCGCCAAATGCAGGCGTTCCGCCGCTTCGATTCTGCAATGTCCAAACGAAAGACCCCGAGGAAGCGATAGCAGTAACCAACCGGGCTTTCATCCCCCTCGACCACGCCCAACACGATGCGGACCTTGTCATCCGCACAATTCTTCTTGACCGCCTCCCTGTTCGCCGTCGTATTGGTGACGTTCCGTTCGACGATGGTAAACACGCCGTCGGCATTTTCGAACACATTGATCCACCCGGCATAGTTTGGCTCGGATGTCATGACCCTCGGCCACCAGAGTTCGGCATGACCATAGGTCGCTGGACAGTCCACCGAACCGAAAACAAGGAAGCCCATCCGCCGCGCCTTGACGCCGAACAGTTCTTCAATGTCGGCAATACGCCGTAGACACGACAACTCATCCGCATCCAAATACCCCTTGTTTCGATGGAACGCCGCCGAGAATTCTTTTTTCTTTCTGCTATTCAACGAAACCTTGACATTGTTTGGTTTTACGTTTGCAGGTGTAGGCTCTTTAAAGCGATTGCCGACGATTGTATGGACACATTCAACGAATTCCACCAATGCGCCCAGCCATTCCTCGACCGTCTTCCTATCAAGATTCGCCAACGCCTCGTTTTCATAGTCCGCTGCGTGCACGATTTGATGGCGACGAGCAACCAACGTCTCGACCTTCTTCCAGATGTCTCGCTTGTTTCCTCCCTTTTCCACGGCACAGGTGATGATATCCTCCAGTCCATAGAACTGAAACAGTTCCGAAATCGCCTTGCCACTCTGAAACGTTTCCTTATAAAGGTGCGCTTGTAGTTTCTCGCCAATCCAACGTGCGGGATGCATGGCAGAACGGTCTGCATTCTCCATGTAGATTTTCAGCATGTCCTCGGTTGTGATGCCTACTTTCTTAAGATAGGCCATGTGCTTTCCGTCCAAGCCCCGGTTACGAAACGTTCGATCATAGTACGCCCCGAAGGACTCCATAAACCTGTCCTTGCAGTATTTGTCAAGCGCGGCCACGGCCAGAACCACCGCCGCCCGCAACAAATCGGCATTCTTCTTCGCACCAGAACCGGCTTCAAAATCGTCCACAAGATCGTAGCATCGTTCGATTGTCGCGTCGAACCTGTTTTTCGCATTCATTCGTTGCTCTCCTTTCACGATTCCAATAACTCCTGAATGCGCGTATTGGCCCCCCCCCCCGTCAAGTGCAAATTATGTCAGCCTGCAAAAAACTCTCGCGCATCCGTACGAGGATGCGAGTTGCCACAACCAGCTACTGAAGAACCATGTAGAGCGCCGTGCCGGCGGCGATGGAAAGGAGCGGGTTGCGTCGCCAGAGATGAAGCCCCACCGTGACCACGGCCGCCGCGCATTCGGCGCCGCCGTGGAGCGGCATCTGCAAGCAGCCATTGCGTACGTAGCCGGCAAAGCAGTAGACGACGAGCAACGCGATGATCGCCGGGGCGAGAACGCGGCCGAGGTAGGAGACGACGGCCGGCGGGCGGCGGCCCGAACCAAACAGGATGAACGGCAACGCGCGCAGCAGATAGGAACAGGCGCCACCGATGAGAATCAACCCCAACACGTAGGACGTCTTGTCGTTCATGCCGACACCTCCCGTGCCGTATCGAGCCGACGGCGGAACACCAGCAGAAACGTGACGATCAGCACGAGCGCGGGTACGAGAAATTTGCCCGACGCACAGAAAACGTGCATCCCGACGGCGGCAAGGACGGCCGCGCCACCACCCAAGAGGGCGGGTAGACGGCTGGCCCGATCGCGACACTGGTCGGTGAGAATGACGAGAAAGAGCGCCGTCATGGCAAAGTCAATCCCCTTGGCGGCAAACGGGACGGCCGCGCCGGCAAGGGCGCCCGCCATGACGCCGCCAACCCAGTAGAGGGCGTCGAACAAACCGAGAAGAAAGCAATACCACGCGCCCTTCGAACCGAGCGGATAGGGGCATTGGACTTGAAGGGCGTACGTCTCGTCCGTCACGACGCCGATGAGGTAGAGGCGCGGCAGCAGCGGGATGGTGTTGAACCGATCAAGCAAGGAAAGACCGTAAAGCGAATAGCGGATGTTCAGGCAGACGATGACCGCGACGACGTCCACGAACGCCGTACCCGAACGCACCCAGTCGACGAGCAAGAACTGGAGCGGCCCCGACACGAAAACGGCGCTGGTAGCGCCTCCCCAGAACACGGGGTGCATCAAGCCGCCGTGAAGCGCCAACAGGACGCCCGCGGCAAAACCCATCGTCGAATAACCCGTCAGTACGGGTAGAGACGTGCGCGCGGCCTCCAGCACGAGGCCGCGCGTCAAAGAACAACGCGCCCGAGCCGAAGCCCGAGCGCATTCTTCGTGAGACTCCACAGGAGAGTCCGTCATGCGGCGGCAATCGCCTCCGCCGGGCACTGCGACGCGCAGGCACCGCAATCCACGCACTTCGCGGGATCGATCACATACGCGGGCGAACCCTCGGCAATCGCCTCCGCCGGGCAGGACGCGGCACAGCTGCCACACGCAACGCACTTGTCGGCATCAATCTTCATAGCCATTTGAAATACTCCTTTGTTGGGGGTTGAACGGCGGGTATTATCTCACAACAAACCCTTGTTAGGCAACGGTAATTCAGAACATTGGCGGACGTGAACGCACAGTCTCCCCCAAACACCCATCACGCGAGGGAATCGACGGTCATGAGCGTCGCGGCCGTCTCCCACGGACTACGTTGCAAACGGCGAATGGCCGTTGAAAACGTCAGGCGGCGCAAATCGTTTTCCGGCGTGGAGTCGGACGGCAACAGCCCCTGCCGCCGCCGGTAGGCCTCCATCCAGAAGAGACGCAGATAGTCCTGCAAAATGCGGACCGGCGTGAGTTCGGACGAAGCCGCCGGATCGTTTGAGAGCAGAATGCCATCCAGCCATCGACACGCCGCCGGCGAAAACGCCGTGCGCAACGCCGCGATTTCGTCCAGCCCCGTCTGTGTCTGCCGCTTCCACGCGGCCACAAACTGCCGGGTAAAGTCATGCCCCCAGATGGCATCCGGCGCATAGGCGTCCATCAGCGGCATCAATTCGTCCGGCCGGTCGCACGTGAACAGGAACTCGCAGAACGCCGTCTCGCGCGGCGGCGGCGGATTGTTCTCGGGCGACGCGGCATCCACCTCCGCCGGCAACGGCGCCTCGAACGGGCGGTCGTCGTCGAACAGATCGCCCGGCGGCTCATCGTCCATCGTCGGCGCAAAGGACGGCGCGGACGACGGACGGGACGACGGGGCGGACACAGGCGACGGCGACCGGGGCGGTGGCACAGGGGCGGACACGCTCCCCGCGCCTTTCACGGGCAGACGCGCCAGATCCTCCTCCAACGCCACGACGGGGACGCCGAACATCTGCGCCGCCTCCGCCATGAGCGAGGCGCGAATCAACGCCGACGGGCAATCTTTCAACGTCGCAAGAACGGCGCGGCCAACCCGCGCCACCGCATCGATCGAGTTGGGGTGTTCCTCTTTCGCCAGCAACGTCCGCACCTGAAAATGGGTGACGGATTCCGAAGCGTCGAGACACGCCTGAAAAGCGTCCGCACCCTTGTCGCGCAACAGCGAATCGGGATCCTCCCCCGGCGGAAGCGTCGCCACGCGCACGGGCATCCCCGCCGCAAGGAACTCACCGCCCGATCGAATGGCGGCCTTCTGCCCCGCGCCGTCGGCGTCGAACACGAGAACGACGGAATCGGCGCATTTCTGAAGAAGACGGACATGATCCTCCGTGAACGCCGTTCCCTGCGACGCGACAGCGTTTCCGAATCCACACGCATGGCAGCGAATCACGTCAATCTGCCCTTCACAGACGATTGCTTCGCGGCCAGGCGTCTTGACGATGTGCGCGGCGGCCTTGTCGAGCGCGAAGAGGATGCGGGACTTTTTGAAAACAGGCGTCTCGGGGGAATTGACGTATTTGCGGGGCGACTTGGCCGTGTCGAGAATACGACCCGAAAAAGCGACGGGGCGGCCCTGCCGATCGCAGATCGTGAACATGAGACGGCCGCCGAACGGATGATAGGGACGGTCGCCCGGCATCCGCGGCTGCGCCAATACACCAGCGGCCCGGAGTTCTTCTATCGTGAAATGGTACTTCTCCGCCCATGTGAGAATCGGCGCGGCGCCCTGCGGCGCATAGCCAATGCAAAACTGTTCGATCACCTCATCGGACAGATGGCGTGCGGCGAGGTACTGTCGCGCCGGTTCGGCTTCCTTCGCCTTCAACAGACACCGATGGTAGAACGCAGCCAGTTCGGCCAACAATGCGTAGAGACGGGTACGCAGCCCCGCCTGCGGATCTGGTTCCCGTTCTTCAATCGTCACGCCGCACAGACGCGCCAACTTTTGCGCAGCCTCGAAAAACGTCAGGCCTTCCTGCTTCTGAACGAATTTGAATGCGTCACCCGATTCGCCACACCCGAAGCAGTGATACAGGCCTTTGTCGGGCTGGATGTGGCAGGAAGGCGTCTTCTCATGGTGGAACGGGCAACAGCACTTGTAGTTGTTCCCCGCCCGCCGGACGGAAATGCCATACGACGAAATCAAATCGGCCAGATCGATTCGGGCCTTGATTTCCTCCAATGTTTCCTGTGGAATTCTGGATGCCATGGCACTTACGAAAAGCGGCTCCGGCTGGCTGAACCAGGCCGGAGCCGACTCAATCCGTCAAACGGATTTGGTGCTTACTTCGCCTTCGGCGCGGCCGGCTTCGCGGCTTCCTTGGCGGCTTCCTTGGCAGGCGCCGGCTTCGCGGCGGCCGGGGCGGCCTTCGGCGCTTCCTTCGCAGCGGCCGGAGCAGCCTTCGGGGCTTCCTTGGCGGCCGGCTTGGCGGCTTCCTTGGCGGGGGCCGGGGCGGCCGGAGCCTTCTTTTCTTCCTGGCAGCCCGCCACGAAGAAGGACATCGCACACACCGCAACCGCGGCCATCGTCATCATGCTCTTCATTTTCTTTTCCTTGTAGCCGGCTCTTGCGAACCGGGTTTGTTTCACACAAGCCGGGCAAGTGTCGCCGCCATGCCCACGTAGGACGACGGCGTCATTTCCAGCAGACGCTTCTTGTCGTCTTCGGGCAGTTCCAGCCCGGAGACGAACGACTTCATGATCTCGGCCGTCACCCGACGGCCGCGCGTCAATTCTTTCAAACGCTCGTAGGGATTGGCCATGCCGACCTTCCGCATCACGGTCTGAATCGGTTCCGCCAAAACTTCCCAGTTGTGGTCGAGGTCATCCGCCAACCGCGCGTCATTGACCTCCAGTTTACCCAGGCCTTTCTGCGTGGACTTCACAGCGACGAGCGTGTAGCCGAACCCGACGCCCATGTTGCGAAGGACGGTCGAATCCGTCAAATCGCGCTGCATCCGGCTGATGGGAAGTTTGCGGGCAAGGAAACCAAACATCGCATTCGCCAGACCCAAATTCCCTTCCGAGTTCTCGAAGTCGATCGGGTTGACCTTGTGCGGCATCGTGGACGAACCGATTTCGCCCTTCACGGTTTTCTGGCGGAAGTAGCCCATCGACACGTACGTCCACACGTCACGGTCGAAATCCAGCAGAACGACGTTCCACCGCTGCAGCGCGTCGAACAACTCGGCCATGCCATCGTGCGGCTCGATCTGGAGCGTCAAACGATTCTGGCGGAAACCGAATCCCTCGATCACGCCCCGCGCGAACGCCTCCCAGTCCACATCGGGGTAGGCGGCGAGATGCGCGTTGAAATTGCCGACGGCGCCGTTCATCTTGGCGGGCAGGACGAGCCGGTCGATTTCGTCCTGCTGGCGGCGCAGACGCGCCGCGACGACGGCGAGCTCCTTGCCAAGCGTCGTGGGGGAAGCCGGCTGGCCATGCGTGTGGGCGAGCATCGGCACGTCGGCCAACGCCTGGGCCATCTCGGCGATTTTATCCGTCATTTCGTTTTGCGCCGTGCGCAGAACGGCCAAACCATCCCGCAACATGAGCGCGTGGGACATGTTGTTGATGTCCTCCGACGTGCAGGCGAAGTGGATGAATTCGGAACGCGATGCGAGGGACGTGCCCGCAATCTTCTCCTTCAGGAAGTACTCGACGGCCTTGACATCGTGGTTCGTCGTCTTTTCGATTTCCTTCACGCGCCGGGCGTCCGCAACGGAAAAATCGGCGGCGATCGCCGCCAGTGTGGCCTGTTCGGCATCCGTCAGCGCCGGGCATTCAGCAATACCCGGATGGGCGCACAAGGCGGCCAACCACGCGCATTCAACCTGCACACGGCGCTTGACGAGGCCGTACTCGGAAAATACATCGCGCAAACCGTCCACCTTGGACGCATAGCGTCCGTCCAACGGGGACACCGCACAGAGACTGTCAAAATCCGCCATTCATGTTCTCCAAAATTGAGAGGGTATTATAACACAGACCTGTGTCCATTGTCCACAGACATGCGAAAAACGCGCTCATCCGTCGCATTTCCTCTAACAAGTACCCATTCTCCGCGAGGTTCTTGTATTCGCCGAAGACCTTCTTGAAGGTCACGTTCACCTAGGGGGGCATGGGCGACAAAATCCCGTCACGCCGGGTTGTATCATGCGGGCACGGAAGTTTGTTGCTTTCGATGCAGGGCGTTCTGGCGTTTAAGAGTTTTTCAACC
>CAYZYQ010000070.1:0-15476 GCA_964482645.1 uncultured Lentisphaeraceae bacterium
TCCATCTACCGGAAATAGGACAGGCCATGTTCTGAACACGGATCACACACTCCCACCCGTACCACAAGAACGACAACTGCCGCATCGAGCAGAAGAACGGGAACGAGGATGCCGCCCGAACACCGCCGAGAATGCGCCCCCCTAGAAACCCGAACCTCCTGCGCCTAGAGACAGTCCCGCGCGGCGGCGCGTTTCGAGAACTCGCATCCGCAGTAGGCTTGGCGGTAGAGGCCGAGTTCCTGCGTTCGGCGGAGTGAATGCAGAAAGCCGTCCCGCTTCTTGAAGTCGACGGCGAGGAACTTCGGCACGGCGGCGGACGTGCCGCCGCACGGCGCGGTCGATGCCATCCACGCCGCGTCCGCGCCGGCGGCGAAGACCATCGTGCTGACCTTGTGCGGCGAAATGGTCAGCGATGTCGTGAAACCATCATACCCATGTGCGGCCGCGTAAGCCGCCGCGCGGGCGAGGCTGTAACGGAAACAGCGGGCGCACCGCGCCCCCTTTTCCGGCGCGTCCTCGAATCCCGCCGCGACGTGTTCCAACCAGTCCGCATGGTCGTAAACGTCCGCCACGACATCCACGCCGTCGGCCGCGCCGAGTTTCCGCGCCTGTTCCAGCCGGCGGTCGAATTCCGCGCGCGTGTCGATGTTGGAATTGGAAAAGAAAAGGGCCACGCCGTGACCCTCTTCTTTGAGACGCGGGACGCACGCGCTCGCGCACGGCCCACAACACGTATGCAACAGCACGTTCACGTCAGGCGCGGTAGTTGGGGGCTTCCTTCGTGATCGTGATGTCGTGCGGACGCGCCTCGCGCTGGCCGGCCGCCGTGACACGGTAGAACTTGCCGCGCTGCTGAAGCTCGGCAACCGTCCGCGTCCCGCAATAACCCAACGACGCGCGCAGACCGCCGCAGAACTGCGTCATGATCGCGTGAACGTGGCCCGAATACGGAACCATGCCCTCGATACCCTGCGGCACGAGATCCTCATCGGCCTCGTTGTCCTGGAAATAACGCGCACGGGACCCCTTGCCGTTCTTGAGCGCAGCCATGGATCCCATGCCGCGATAGGCCACGTACTGGCGGCCGTTGGCGTAGATCTTTTCGCCCGGCGATTCGTCCGTACCCGCGAGCACCGAACCGAGCATGACGGAGGACGCGCCGGCGGCGAGCGCTTTCGGCACGTCGCCGGAGAGCTTGATGCCGCCGTCCGCGATCACGGGGACGCCCGTGCCGCGCAAAGCCTTCGCGGCGTTGTAGACGGCCGTGAGCTGCGGGATGCCGACGCCACACACGACGCGTGTCGTACAAATCGAACCGGGGCCGATGCCGACCTTGACGGCGTGGGCGCCGGCCTTCGCCAGCGCGACGGCCGCCTCGCCCGTCGCGATGTTGCCCGCAATCACATCCACGTCCGGGAAGTGCTTCGTGATCCACGTCGTCATGTCCATGATGCCCTTCGTGTGGCCATGGGCGGAATCGACCACCACCACGTCCACACCGGCGTCCGCCAACTTCTCCATGCGCACGTAGTCGCCCTTGCCACCGGACACGGAGGCGGAGACGCGGAGGCGGAACTTCTCGTCGCGGTTGATCATCGAGTTTTTGTTTTCGATGATGTCCTGCACGTCGGTGAACGAATAGAGGCCCACGAGGTGATTCTTCTTGTCCACGAGCGGCAACTTGCCGATCTTGTTGGCCCGCATGATTTCGTAGGCCTTCTTGAGCGTCGTGCCCGGCTTGGCCGTGACCATCACCTTCTGCATGACGTCGGAAAGTTTTACGGCATCCAGCGGCGCATAGCGCATGTCGCCCGACGTAATCATGCCCACCAGGCATTCGTTGTCATCCAACACGGGGAAGCCGTTGAACTTGAGCCCCAGCCGCCGCTTCTCCGAACGCAGGAAACCAATGTCGTCGTTCGCGTGGAAGCAGACGGGCTTGGCGATCATGCCGTTCAGATAGTTCTTGACCTTCGCGACCTGCGCGGCCTGTTCGTCGTTCTCCAAGTTTTTGTGGATGACGCCGATGCCCCCCGCGCGTGCCATCGCAATCGCCATCGCGGATTCCGTCACCGTGTCCATGGCGGCGGAAACGAACGGGATGTTCATCTTCTGGCGGCTGGTCAGCTGCGTTTCAAGGGAAGCGTCGTCCGGCAGGAAATCGGCGTACTGCGTCACCAGTGTGACATCGTCATAAGTCAGACCTTCGAACGGAAAGGTCTTCATGAAATCGTCAAGATACTTGTTGATGGCCATAGTTCTGTCCTTTTCCCACAGAATTATACTCTTTTTACGGCAAAAGGCAAGCGTTAAAGTCCCTTCGGCGCAAAAAAGTCTTGGCGAGGCGTTGGCGTGGACGTCGAGCCGCAGGAGAATTATGCTATAATGCCCTCGTCATGCGTGTTCGTAAAAGAAAAATTGAAAGGACGGGTTTCCCCATGCGAAAGACAATGTTGGGTGCGTTGGTGGGTGCGGCGACGGTGTTGTCCGCCACGGGCGCGACGTTTCATGTAGATGCGACGGCCGCCGCCGGCGGAAACGGTTCGGCCGCGCGGCCGTTCGCTTCGGTACAGGCGGCGGTGGACGGTATCCGAGCCGCCCGCGCGGCGGGGACGGTCAAGCCAAACGAGGCCGTCGAAGTTCTTTTCGCCCCTGGTCGCCATTTCATTCCCAACGGCGTCAAACTCTCCGCCGCCGATTCGGGCACGGCCGCCGCGCCCGTCGTCTGGCGTTCGCGTGAAGCGGCGAAAGCCGTATTGACGAGCGGCATCTCCGTGCCGGCGGACGCATTCAAGAAGGTCGACGACCCGGCCGTGCTCGCCCGTCTGCCCGAATCGGCGCGGGGGAAGGTCTACGTGGCGGACGTCGCGCCGCTCGTACCGGGTCCGATTCCGCCGCTCGCGGACGCCTTTGGCGGAACGCCTACGAAGCCGCTCCTCTTCACGGGCGGCGATTTCGGTACGCTGGCCCGCTGGCCGAACGACGATTATACATCCTTCATGCAGGGCGTGGACAAGGGCGGCCTTGTGAGGCAGCGGCCCGATGGCGGCACGGTGCGGCGGCCGGGTGCATTCGTCTACAATAATCCGCGCGCGAAACGGTGGAACTTCGCGGCGGGCGTCTGGATGAATGGCTACTGGACGCACGACTGGGACAACCATTCCGTCCGGGCGGCGAGCTACGGCACCGAGAACGGGACAAACAACGTCATCCGTCTCGCGGCGAACATCCCCTACGGCGTGATGGGCGGCACGTGGGGACGCAAAGACCGCCGCTTCCACGTGTTCAATTTGCTGGAGGAACTGGACGCGCCGGGCGAATGGTATCTCGACCGCGCACGGAAACACCTCTACTTGATGCCGCGCCACGGCGAGCCGACGGCGGCCGACGACACGACGCTCGTCTTTTCGTCCGAACCCGTCCTGCTCGCGCAAGGCGTAAAACATCTGCGCTTCGAGCGCCTCGACTTCGCCTACGGCTATGGCGACGGCGTGTCGATCCAGGGCGACGACGTAACGGTGGCGGACTGCCGCGTGTCGTGTTTCGGCGGCACGGGTCTGTACGCAAGCGGCAACCGCAACCGCATCGTCGGCGTGGAGGTCTGTCATATCGGCCGCACGGGCGTCGGTGTGTCCGGCGGCGACCGTAAAACGCTCACGCGGGCGGACACGGTGGTGGAGGGATGCAACATCCACCACTACGCCGTCTTCCAGCGGACGTACGCGCCCGCCATCGGTGTACACGGCGCCTGCGGCATCACGCTGCGCGGCAACAAGATGCACGACGCGCCGCATTCGGCGGTGCTGTACGGCGGCAACGAACACCTCTTCGAGTCGAACGAAGTCTACCGCGTGCTGATGGAGACGGGCGACGCGGGCGCGTACTACACGGGGCGCGACTGGACGACGCAAGGCAACGTCCTGCGCTACAACTACACGCACGACCTCGGCGCGGAAGGCGAACACGCGAACACGATGGGATTCTATTTCGACGACTGCGACTGCGGCGACGAAGTCTACGGCAACGTTTTCCACAACGTCGCGCGTGGCATCATGGTGGGTGGCGGACGCGAACACCCGATTCGGAACAACATTTTCTCCCGCTGCAAGATCGGCCTGTCCATCGACTGCCGTGGCATGACGTGGAAGCACTGGAACTCCCTGGAGCACGGCGGCCCGTCCTGGATGCTGGAAGACAAAGCAAAGAAACTCGACTACACGAACGGCGTGTGGGCGGCACGCTACCCGCGTCTGGCGAACATCATGAACGACCACCCGCGCGAACCGCTCTACAACCCCGTGGAGAACAACGTTTTCATCGACTGTACACAGCAGATTCTCGCGCTCGACGGCAAGGCCTCGGAATGCCTGTCCCGCATGGCGCCAATCGCGGGGAATCTCGTCATCAACACGCAGGGTACGAACGGCGTGAAGACGGCGCGAATCGATTCGCGTATCGCCGCGGGTTTTCGTGTTGTCAATGGGACGCCAGAACACCCCTTCGACGCAGGTTTCGTCAACGCGGCCCAGGGCGACTTCGCGCTGAAGCCCGATGCCGGACTCCGCCGCGAAATGCCCGCCTTCAAACCCGTCCGGTGAGTACGTCTTGATCGCCGAATACAATTTCTGTCACGAACATTAAAACGACAAGGAACGGTATGTTGAAGTGGCGTTGGGATCAAGGACGACTTGAATACTTCCGGTTCGACAATATCGTCAAAATCGCACACGTGCTCCGTGCGCTTGATGGCGTTCCACTCAATACACCGACGGATTTTCTACGGCAACCGTTGGAGAATGAAACGGGATTGCCGTTTTCCCCGTCGCATTACAAAGTTTGGCGAAATTACGCGCGTACATTCGCCTGTTCCATGTTGGCAACGAACGTCGATGGCAGAATGTTCGTCACCGACCTCTGCCGCAAGTTGGCGGCATCGCCATTGGAATTGACGAGTGACCAGTATTTCAACTTTGTTTTTTCACACTTCACATTACCCTTCCCCGCATTCGATGACTACAATGCCAATCTGACAATTACGTTTCCGTTTGTCGCAATCGCCAAATTCGTGTTGTCGCGTTCGCCGTACGACGTATCTCTAGGCGTAACCCTAGAGGATGTATTCACCTACGTCATCGGCAATTCGTGTACAGGAGTTGAAGACTTGGGCTTTTATTCGCAGTTGAAGCCCACTGATCGACGTCCACTGGGAGATGAGCAACGGCAAGTTCGGGAAATGCTCGTATTCATGGGGCAGTCGTCCTATCTCAAATGGTTCGACAAAAAACTCTATGTCGACTCAAAGGATACCGCAAGTATCTTGAAAGCGCTCGTCCCCGTTGTCAGAAACGAACGCAAACGAAACGCCGCTGAAGAATTCATGGCTCTGACGGAAACGGGATCGGCACGCGATCGCAGACGTCTTGATATCGCGTTGTCCGATCGCGACGTACCATCCATTGGGTTCGGCGAGGGGAAACGGATGTTTGGTACACATGGCAAACTGGAGCGCAGTCCGCTCGTAAGACGCCACTTCTTCCATGCGCATCCCAAACTCGTCTGCGATGCCTGTGGGATGGACGTCAAACACCGTTATCCGTGGACGGAAAATATTCTGGAACTGCATCATGTCCTGCCGTTGTGTGCAACAATCAACGTGAATGGAACGACAACGTTGCTGGAAGACATGGTGCCACTTTGTCCTTCATGCCATCGTAGTGTCCACATTTACTATCGGCAAAAACTCGCCGAATGGGGAATCGAGGATTTCGGTTCGAAGAAAATGGCACATGATGTCTATAATCTTGCGAAAATGGAGATTGTCGTCTGATGCGTTTGAGTTATGTACAGCAGAAGAGGATACTTGACGCTTGTACCCATGAAAACGAATCCCTTGCCGAGGCATTGCGCATCAAGGACGGCGACTATGATTCTCTCGTCTATTCGGACGAAGCTGGTTTCGACGTTCTTGACCATCTGCCCGACATGATACCGGTCAATGAACGACCCGCTGTTGCGAATGGCATTCCGTGTATCAGTTTCTTTTCTGGCGCGGGTGGACTAGACATCGGATTTGAACAGGCGGGATTCACAACCCTAGCAGACGTTGAAATCGTCCCCATGTTTTGTGAAACCCTACGAACGAACGGACACAAGAATGTCATCGGCCCGCCCGTCGCCGACGGCGATATGTCCCGACCAGAGAATGTCATTCGCGAACTGGAGGCGCGGGGTGTTGAACGCGGCTTCAAAGGCGTATTCCATGGCGGACCGCCCTGCCAATCGTTCAGCGTCGCCGCCAACCAACGGTTCAACAAGACAGGGGAAAACTTCAAGCGTACAGGATTCAACCATGCGCGTCTCGGGAATCTTCTGTTCTGTTACATCGATGTCATTCTTCATTTCCGCCCGGAAGTCTTTTTAATTGAAAACGTCGACGGACTACTGACCATCGACGGCGGCGTTCAAGCGAATCGCGCCTGCACGTTGTTGCGTGAGGCCGGTTACGACGTTACGCCCCCCCGTGTCGTCAATGCCGCCGACTATGGCGTTCCACAAAAACGAATGCGAACGCTCATCGTCGGCAGTCGAGTCGGACATTTCCAGTTCCCCGCACCTATTGCCGCGCATCTTCCGTCTGGCAGTGCGCTGAAACGAAGTGTCAGAGGGTTACCCAACCACCGGACACGCGAACATGCGGCGGCGTCCGTTGCACGGTACATGGTGCTGGCGTATGGTAAACGCGACAAACTGGGACGTGTCGATCGCCTCGACCCATTCAAACCATCGAAAACGATTATCGCCGGTGGAACAGGTGGTGGCGGACGGTCGCATCTGCATCCCTTCATCCCACGAACGATGTCGGTACGTGAATGTGCACGCTTGCAGACGTTTCCAGACACTTATGTGTTCACGGGGCCTGTTGCGCGACAATTCACCCAATGCGGTAACGCCGTGCCGCCCGTGTTGGCTTACGAGATGGCATGTGCCATTTACCATTCGATTTACGAAAAAATGAGAATATGCTAAAATAACGCCATGGAAAATTGGTACGTGCGGAACACGGCGGGCAAAGTCTTCGGCCCGATCGAACTTGACACTTTGAAAGCCTGGGTCAAAGACGGGCGCGTTGAACCGTTGGCCGGCATCTCGTCCGACCTTAAAAGCTGGATGCTGGCGCCACTCAAGCCCGACTTGGAGATGAACTGGATCATCGAGAACCATCCCGGCCAGTTCTACGGGCCGACGCATCGCGCCGTCGTGGACGACCTGGTGAAGACGGGTAGTCTGTCGAAGGCGGCGCGGTTCTATCAGGACGATCGCGGGCAGCTTCAAGCGCGGCTCAAAACGCTGGAAAATCTCATCACCGTGCGCGACGCGGCCATCGTCCAACGCGATTCGTCCCTCGCCGAAGCCGCCAAGCTCGCGGAAAAGAAGGACTTGCAACTCGCCTCCGTCCAAAAGGCCGTCGCCCAGCGCGATGAACGCATTTCCCAGTCGATGGCGCTGCTCGCCCAGAAGGACACGCAAATCGACGCCCTCGGCAAGACGATTTCGCAGAAGGACGCCGAACTCAGTCGGCAGAGGGACGAACTGCAACGAAAGGAAGCGGATCTGCAACGCGCATTCGAGGAGATTCGTCTGCGCGAAGTCGAAATCGCCGCGCTCCACGAACAACTGGACAAGCGCCACGAAGTGCACGAACGCGAATGGCAGACGAGCGAAATCCTCGTGCCGGAAGTCGTCAGCGAACCACCGCCATCCACGGCACGTCAGGCGTTCGGGTTCGGCGTTACGCCCTCCGCCGGCGGGGACTTCCTCGCGGAATCGCCCGCCCAGTTGGCGGAACTCGAACGTCGCGCCCAGCAGGAACTTTCTCGCATGAGTTCGGCGGACATGAAGAAACTCTTCCGCTTCAAGAAGTGAGTCCAGTCGATGGCAGCGCACACATGGTACATTCGGACGCCCGATGACGTCTACGGCCCCGTGTCCCAAGACCAACTTCTTGAATGGGCGCGTATGGGGCGCATCCAACCCGGCCAGGAAGCGTCGACCGATCAAGTCACGTGGACGCCCGTCGTGGACGTGCCGTTCCTCGATATGCGCTGGTCGATCGACATCGGCGACGGGACGCCCCGCGGCCCTTTCAATCACGCGGCCGCCCAGGCGTTGCTGGCCAGCGGACGTCTGCCGCCTGGCAGCCGCCTCGTTGAAGTCGTGCCGCCCGAACCCGCCGACACCCCCACCGACGCACTGCCCCCTCCGCCCCCCACGCCACCTCCTCCGCCACCGCCGAAACCCGAACCTGCACCTGAACCGCCTCCGGAATCGACGCCCCAACCCGAACCGCCCCAATCTGCCGAAGAAGTCGAGAACCTGAAACGACAGATTGAGACGTTGCAGACGGGTGCGGTGGCCTACGAAGATCGCATTCAGGCGTTGTCGGACGAAATCAAGCGCTTGCCCCCGACGGCTCAACTCGCCGCCGACGCGCAGACCGCGCTCTACGCGCTGATGCGCGAAGAGGCCGATGCGCTGTCCGAGGAAATGAAGGCCGAGTCACGCGAACTGGAGGAAATGCGCCAGTTGCACGTGAAGCGGAACGAACGTCTTCTGGCATGGCGTCAGCAGATTTTGCGGCATATCGGCACCGACGCCGAGGATATGACGCGACGGGCGATCAAGGCGTACCCCGAAGATCCGCGCACTGTCCATCTGCGTCAGGAACTGGACGCCTTGCGAATCATCCAGGAACGCACGGCGGCCGAATCGGAACAGAAAATCCGCAGTCTGTCGAACCGTCTGCGCGAACGCGACGCGGAAGTGGCGCGGTTGCAACGGCAGGTCGGCGACGTGGGGGCCGTCATTCGCCAACTCCAGGAGACGCGGGAGCGGTTGAAGATACGCGAACGCGAACTTGTGGAGGAACGCCAGCGGTCTGAAGCCGAACGGCGGGAAGCGGCGGCGGCGCAACAGGCTCTGCTCACGCGCCTGTCGGCGTTGGAACAAGGTCTGCCAGGCGCTACGCGCCAATCGCGTGAGGCGCGAAACGTCCGTCTGCCACCGTGGATGGGATTGAGACAATGACACCCGATGCTTCATCAACTCCCCTTTCCCTCTCTCTCGTTGTTCCTGTCTACAACGCGCCGGATTTGGCGGCGACGTTGTTGGAACAACTGCCCGAACTGGCCGTAACGGCGGCGAACTGCGGCTTCCGTCTTGTGGAGACGATTCTCGTCGACGACGGGTCGACCCCGCCGCTGTGCATTCCACCGGATATGGACACGCAAGTCCGCGTCCTGCGCCACGAACCAAATCGCGGCAAGGGATTTTCCGTGAAACACGGTGCACTCGCGGCGCGAGGGGCGTACGTTCTGATGAGCGATGTCGATCTCTCCGCGCCCTTCCGTGAATTCGTGCGCCTGGCCGTCCATGCCGATGCCTGGATGGTCTGCGGCAGTCGTTACGGACGGCCGGGGATGCCATGGCGGCGGCGCTTTCTGTCGGGTCTCTTCCACGGTATCGTCTGGCTGGCGGGCGTCCGAGGCGTTCATGATACGCAGTGCGGGTTCAAGCTGTTCCGCATGGACGTCATGCGCCCGATTTTTGAAGCTCAGCGCATCGAGCGTTTTGCGTTTGACGTGGAAATCGTCAGCCGCGTCCAGCGGGCAGGCGGCACGGTGGCAGAAGTTCCCGTTGCATGGAAAGGCGGCAAGCGGAGTTCGCTCCGCGTGTCGCGGGATGCCCCGCGTATGCTCTGGGATTTGCTGCGCATCTGTTTCGCCCCCGCAAAAGCGTCTCCGAACGACGCGCCGTCGGAAAAGGCGTAGACGATGGATACCGTCACGCCCGAAAAACGTTCGGAAATCATGTCGCGCATCCGTTCGCGCGACACGAAACCGGAACTACTTGTGCGCAAACGTCTCTACGCTGCTGGATGGCGGTATCGCGTGTGTGACAAGCGTCTGCCGGGGCATCCCGACATCGTCGTCCCGCGCGCCCACACGTTGATTGAGATTCGCGGTTGTTTCTGGCATCGGCACACGTGCGGGGAGGCGACGATGCCGAAATCGAACGTCGCGTTCTGGCAGACAAAATGGGAGCGAAACGTGTCGCGCGACAAACGGCATGAAGACGAGTGGCGCAAACTTGGCTGGAACGTCATCATCGTCTGGGCCTGTGCGCTCAAACCCGCCGTACGCGAGCAGACGCTGGCTCGTATCCACCAAGCGCTCGACGCCCGCGCCGCCCGGCCTCACCGCCATCCTTCGCAACTCGTTCTGCCGCGCCGCTGATCGGCGAAAACCCATTGCCCGCGTACGGCGGATGTGGTAGAATACCGCGCATCACAGGGGTGCTGTGGACGAGTGTCCACGGCTGAGATCAGACCCTTTGAACCTGACAATCTCCTTTCCGTCTCGGCGGGGAGGAGTCCGGATAATACCGGCGGAGGAATGTGAATGATGCGCATCTGTTATCAGGGGCGGTCTTGCGAGACGGACGCCCCTACGGTGAAGGCTTTTCTGGAAAGCCGTCGTTTGGTTGGCATCTCGGCGATGCTAATCGAGTACAAGGGGGAAGTTTACGGACCGGGGTTTGATTTGTCCACGTTGACACTCGAACCGGACGCCGAATTGAACGTGTTCCATGTCGTCGCGGGGGGCTAAAGCCATGGGCGCCAATCCGTATCTAACCGATGCCGAACGGTCGATTCTCGAACACGCCGTTGTCGGTATCGCCGGCGCGGGCGGTCTCGGCTCCAACTGCGCCTTGCACCTCGTGCGGGCGGGCGTCCGACGTTTCGTCATCTGCGACTTCGACGTCGTGTCCGCCGCGAACCTCAACCGCCAGTTCTATTTCCGCGACCAGATTGGACAGAAGAAAATCGTCGCCCTCGCCGTGAATCTCCGCCGCATCGAACCCGATCTTGATCTCGACCTCCGCGATATACGTGTGGACGCCGCTCATGCGGCGGACATCTTTCGCACGTGTGACATTGTGGTGGAGGCGTTCGACACGACGGATGCCAAAATGGCGCTCCTCGGTGCGTTACTGCCGCGCGAGCGCACCATTGTCGCCGCAAGCGGCATTGCAGGTTGGGGACGTAGCGGCGACCTCATCGTCCGACGGATCGGCCGCAACCTCGTCATGGTGGGCGACGGCGAACGTGGCATTGCGCCGGCTTGTCCCCCACAGGCCCCCCGCGTCGCGCTCGCGGCCGCTTTGCAGGCGAACGCCGTCGTATCCGAACTCCTCGGATGCGAATTGTAAGTCAAGAAGCGCTTGGACAAATCAAGAGACAGGTCATCAAATGAAACAACTCGTCATTGGCGGTCGTACATTCTCGAACCGCTTTTTTCTGGGTACCGGCAAGTTCGCGGATTCCGAAACGATGCGCGCGGCGTTGGCCGCAAGCGGTACGGAACTCGTCACCACGGCGCTTACCCGCGTCCATGAAAATGACGCGGCGCACGATGACATCCTCAAGGTCATCGATCGCGAAAAGGTCGAAGTGATGCTCAACACGAGCGGTGCACGAACGGCGGATGAAGCCATCCGTATTGCCAAACTCGGTCGTGCGGCGGGGTTCAACTGGATCAAACTCGAAATCCACCCCGATGCCCGCTACCTTCTGCCCGATCCCGTCGAAACGCTCACCGCCGTCGCGGCCTGTGCCAAACTCGGCATGGTCGTACTCCCCTACATCAACGCCGACCCCGTACTGGCGCGACGATGCGAAGAGGCGGGCGCGGCCGCCGTAATGCCGCTCGGTTCGCCCATCGGGTCGAATCGCGGCATCCGCACACGCGACATGATTGAAATCATCGTCGAGCAAAGTCACGTACCCGTCGTCGTGGATGCCGGTATTGGTCTTCCCTCCCACGCCGCAGAGGCGATTGAACTGGGTGCGGACGCCGTGCTGGCGAACACGGCCGTAGCCGCCGCCGGCGATCCCGTGAAAATGGCGCGCGCGTTCAACCTCGCCGTCCACGCCGCCGAACTCGCGCGCGAAGCCGAGCCGCCGGCCGCCGGCCGAACGGCCGTCGCCACGTCGCCTCTTCGTACGTTCGACATCTTCAAATGAGGGTCGCATGTTTCCGCTTCTGAAATACAGCTCCGAAGAGGTCGAAGCCTTCTGCGCCGCCGTCACGCCCGACGATGTCCGAGCGAGCTTGGCGAACGATCGGCGCACGTGGTTCGATTTGCTCAATCTGATTTCCCCGGCAGCGTCTGCGTTCCGCGACGAACTGCGCCGCGCGGCACGTCGCGCCCGTCTCCAGTACTACGGCAAGACGGTCAGCGTCTACGCGCCGCTCTATATCGGTAACACGTGCATCAACTCCTGTCGGTACTGCGACTTCCGCGTCCAACACACGGGCACGGTTCGCCGTAACCTCACGCTCGATGAAATCCGCGAAGAGGCGGCGGCCATCCGCGCCACGGGCATCGACTCGCTCCTCATCGTCGCGGGTGAAGATCCGCGCGTGAACACAGTCACCCACTTCTGCGAAGTCGCCCAAATGCTCAAACAGACGTTCTCGAACCTTTCGCTCGAAGTGGCGCCGCAGTCCGAAGACGCCTATCGCGAACTTTTCGCGGCGGGCTACGAAGCGCTCACGTGCTTTCAAGAGACGTACGATCCCGTGCTCTACCGAGATATGCATCCGGCTGGGCCGAAGAGCGACTACGCCTGGCGGCTCGGTACGCAACTCCGTGCGGGCTGCGCGGGTTTCCGTACCCTCGGTTGCGCGTTCCTTCTCGGTCTCGCGCCGTGGCGACCGGAGGCGGCATCGCTCGCCGCCCACGCGCTCTACCTGATGAAAGAATGCTACGCCGCGAAAATCCAATTCGCGTTCCCGCGCTTCTGTCGTGTGGACGGCGGTTTCGTGCCGCCGTGCGAAGTGGACGAACGCGACGTTGAATTGATGATGCTGGCGTTCCGTATCGTTTTCCCGCAGTGTTGCATGACGGTGTCCACGCGCGAAGCGCCTGCGTTCCGCGATGCAATCGTGCAAACGGCGGCGGACAACATGAGCGCCGGCAGTCGCGTGACGCCCGGCGGTTACACGGTCCTTGCGCGTGAACACGCAGCAGACGTCGCGCAGTTTACACTCACCGACCGCCGTACCCCCGCCGAAGTCTTCGCTGCCATCAAAGCCCACGGGCAGGAAGTCGTGTTCAAAAACTGGGACAACCGGATTTAGCCATGAAAGATTTTGGATTCTATCTCGTGATGACCAACCCGAAAAGCGGTTACGAGGCGTGCGCGGCCGCCGCCGTCCAAGCGGGCGTTCGGATGCTGCAACTGCGCATGAAGCACGTCCCCCGCGCAGAGGTCTGGGAAATGGCACGAAAAATCCGCGCCCTCACACGCCAGACGGATACGTGCTTCGTCGTGAACGACGATCCCGCCCTCGCGGCGGAAGTCGGCGCGGATGCCGTACACGTGGGACAAGACGACATGCCCGTCGCGGAAGTTCGGTGGCGTTATCCGTCCGTCAAAATCGTCGGCCTGTCCACGCACAATCTGGAACAAGCTCGACAGGCGGCCGCCGCGACGGGACGCGCACGGCCAGATTATATCGGCGTCGGGCCGGTCTACGCGACGCCGACGAAAGACATCCCCGATACACCGCTGGGACCCGATCAGGCGGGACGCATGATTTCGGTCGTGCCCTTCCCCGCCGTGGCAATCGGCGGCATCAACGCCGACACATTGGCCGCCGTCAAAGCGGCCGGTGCGCGAAACTTCGCCGTCGTCCGTCCCGTCTGCGGCGCGGACGACCCGTACCGCGCCATCTGCGATCTCCGTGCCGCATGGGATGCGGCGGTTACTTGACCGTGTAGCGCGTTGCCTTGACGAGGGCTTTCCAAAGTTCGGCGGGCGTCGTGGCCGCCATCAGCGCATCCCGGTTCTCGGCCTTGGCGAACGCTTCGCTGAGGCCGGCCATGAGACGCAGATAGAACGCGCTCACCGCCACAGGGATGACGCTGAAAAAGACGAAGTGGACTTTCGCGCCCGATCCGTCATAGGAAAAGCCCTTCTTCGACACACCGAGCGCCAACGTGAGACCGCCCCCCTCCACGCCGCGCACGTGCGGAAAGGCGATGTTGTTGTCCATCGCCGTCGACAACACGCTCTCGCGTTCCATTGCAGCCGCAACGAGCGCACCGGGGTTCGAGACAAACCCGTTCTTCGTCATCGCATCGGCCAGTTCGCGAATCGCGTCCTCCGTCTTCTCACTCTTGAGTTCGCTGATCATCAGCTCTTCGGCGGAGAAACGGCTAATCCCACTCTTGCGCGGCTCGCCCCGCGCCGGCTTTTCGGCCTTGGAACGCGGCGCGTCCTCGTCCTCGTTGAAAAGGATGCGGCCGCAGGAAGAACACACCTGAATGCGTTTGGCCATGCGCACCTGCTGTACCTGCGAAATCGGCAGACGCATCCCGCAGACGGCACAGCAGCCGTTGACCATCGGCGACATGACGACATGGTCTTTTTTGTAAAGACGCATGTAGAGCGTCCGGTACATCGGTTCGAGTTGATCGATCAACGCATCAATCGAATTGTTGAGCGCGTCCATGTGCGACCCGTCGCCCGTCTGGCGATGCTCGTCACGGGTCAGCACGAGTTCCTGAAGCTGATTGAGGAGGTTGAGCTGGTTCTTCATGGCGGCGACTCCTCAATGCTGCACGTAAGTCTGGTCGACATCCGCCCACGGGCGCGTGGTGAAGAATTCGGCAATCGCGGCATCGTACTGGGCCGTATGGGCAAACGCCTTTTTCATCAGGCGGAAGCGCGTGTCGAACCCGATCGTCCCGTTGTGCGCGGCCAACTCGTTGGCGATGTTGCCGTAGTCAAGCGGATCCGTGACGGATGCCACGCGCAGATAGTTCTTGGCCGACGCACGAACCATACAGGGGCCGCCGATGTCAATGTTCGTCCGCGCCATTTCGGGCGTCACGCCCACCTGGGCAACCGTTGCCTGGAACGGATAGAGGTTCACCACCACCATGTCGATCGGCTGGGCGGACAGACGCTTCAAGTCCGCCTGATGCGCGGCGTTGTACGTTTCGCTGAGAAGGCCAAGATAGATTTTGAAGTCCAGCGTCTTCACGAGACCGCCCTGCATCTCCGGCTGGCCCGTATAGTCGCTCACGGCGACGAGCGTGTCGGCTGCTGCGGCGCCAAGAATGTCCGCAATCGTCTTGTACGTGCCGCCCGTCGAATAGATCTTCACGCCCGGACAGGCCTTGACGAGCGCCGGTACGAATGTCTCAAGCCCCGTCTTGTCCGACACGCTCATCAAGACATTCCTGACCGCCACGCGCCCGTCAATGTCCGTCACAATGTTCAACGCCATAAAAACTCCTTTTCAATTGCCGATTGCCAAGTCATGTAAGATTTAAATGTAGTTTATCAAACCCCAGATGATTTGTCATTCAAAGGTACATCAGAGGGCATATGCCACTATACGCAG
>CAYZYQ010000071.1:0-7462 GCA_964482645.1 uncultured Lentisphaeraceae bacterium
GGAACCCGACGCGAACTCGTTCATGAACGCGAAGATGATGACGGACGGATGATTGAAGCTCGTCCGCACCATCGCCTTCGTCTGGGCGATCTGCTCGGCGATGAACGTCTCGTTCGTGAGTTCATATCTGGCCATGGACGAATGGCTGCCGTTGCCCCAGCCCAGCGATTCCTCCCACACGAGGACGCCCATTTCGTCGCAGTAGTCGAGAAAACGCTGCGCCTGCTGGTAGTGGCAACCGCGAATGAAGTTGCCGCCCAGCGACTTGAGGTTCTGGATGTCCTCGATCATCAGCGCATCCGGCGTCGCCGCGCCGAACTGCGGATGGGACTCGTGGCGGTTGACGCCCCGCAGATAAAGCGGTCGGCCGTTGAGCCAGAGGCGTTTCTGCGCCGCCTTGATTTCGCGGATGCCGAACCGCGCCGTCACCGCCGCGCCCTGCCTTTCCAGCGACACCGTGTGGAGGTTCGGCGTTTCGGGCGACCAGAGGCGGAAGCCCGGCACCGTCACCGTGGCGCGGCCGTCCTTGAACGTGGCCGCGACGGCGTTCGTGCCGTCGAAGACGAGCGACGCGGCGAAGTCGCGCACGTCGAAACCGACCGCCTCGATCTCCACCCGGCCCGTCGCGTAGTCGCGGGTACGGACGAAAAGCCGGCGGTTGTCGAACGTCAGCGACACGCCGTGGTAGAAGCCGCCGAAACAGTAGAAGTCGTAGTAGGGGCGAGCCAGATGCAGCGTATTCCAGTCGAAGCGGTTGTCGAGCGCGGCGAAGACCGTGTGCGTCCCGGCGGCGAGCGGCCCCGTTTCGAGTTCGAGTTTCGCGTAGGGGTACGGATGCGTGCCGAGGTCGCGGCCATCGATCTCGAAGCGCCCTACCAAGCCCATGCCGTCGACGACGAGCCAGGCGTTGGACACGGCCGCGTCCAGCGTGAACGTCCGGCGATAGAGCGCCGTGCCGCGTTTGCAAAGCCATTTCGGCGCCATGTCGAAGCAGCCCGGCACGGCCATGCGGTCCGTCGCCGTGAACGCGGCGCCGGCCGACTGCGCAATCGACCGCCCCTCCTCGAACGCGAACGCCCAGGATCCGTTCAAATCCAGCGTCGCGGCGGACGCAAAGCAGCCGACGGCACACGCCGCCGACATCACCAATGTGCGGATAAATTTCATAACCGCCATTATAGCACAAAAACGGCGCGAACGGGCAATGCCAGGGAAACTCGAAAACCGTAATCGACCGCCGTTCCACAGATGATTTTACAATCATATGACATTCACGCCCAACGGACTGTGATATCATATGCCTCAGCTACGGCGGTGCCATGCACATCCCCTCCCTCACACCTGCACCGCCGTAGTTTTTTTGTCCCCTCCCGCAATTCGTCACTTCGCCCGCTGACGCGCCTGACCGACCGTCAAGCCGCACGGGTCGATCACGCCGGCGAATTCAGCCACCTGCTGCCCCACCCGGTCCGGATTGATGCGGAAGAGCAGCACGTATTGGCGATAGTATTTGGGATAAGGATATTCGGCAAACGGCAGCGATTCAAGCCCGCCCTTCGTCGCGCCGATGATCGAGGCGTTTTCGCCCAACCCGAACGCCAACAACACACCGCCCGTCGTCTTGACTTCCGACCAGACGCCCGCCGGCGTGTAGTTGCTTTCGACCTTCTCCGTCATGAGCAACGGCTGGCCACAGGCGCGGTAGATTTCGCGTCCCGCATTCGTGATCGGCGTGACAGCCGCCACAACCATGCGATTCGTGACGAACTGGGCCACGCAGGCCGACCGTCCCGGATTCAAGCCCACCGTCGCATCGTCCGGGAGGTAGACTTCGTCCTCGCCCCTCTCGCCGTACTTGTCACGCGGCGAAGCGTCAGCCCACGTCGTGTGGCGCATCACGAACTTCAAGCCGAGCGAATGAAGCGCGTTGACCTCCTTCCCGTTCAGCGCATAGGGAACGAGAACGCTCTTGAGGCCCGGCGTCAACCCCGCGTTCTGATCGGCCGCCGCCGCCAACGCCGCCTCGGATGCCGCCTGATCCGGCCCGGCATAAAGGTAGCCCACCGTATGTTCGGACTGATTCGTTCGAGCATAATCAAACCCGCCGCGCGTCGCGTCGATCGTGCCAAGCCCCGTCTCCATGTCGATCAACGCGTCCAGACGATTCAACTGCCCGCCCTCGACAAGATACGTCTCCACGGCACGCCCCACGGCCAACTGGTTGGCCACGGACACCTTGCGCGCGGCCACACGGCGCATATCGCCAATCCGCATGACGGCCAACGTTGAAACAATGGCGATGAGCGCCACCACCATGATCAGTTCAATCAGCGTGAAACCTTTTTTGTCCATCTTTTGCTCCTTCTGCGGACTTGCGAAACCTGCGTTCCGCCACCATCCACCTCTTTGCGGACGTGCGCGGGAGTGGCTATTTTCGCACGTTCACGCGAAATGCGCAAGTGCAAAATGACGAAACGCAAAAGCCCGCCGGCTCGTGCGAACCGACGGCTTTGCGACCGGAAACAGATGCCCGGAGGGCGTATTAGGCTTCGGGCTTCGTCTTCTTAAGACCGAGGCCGCGGCTGCCTTCCTTCCACTCGCCACGCGCCTGCAACAGATTGACGCGCTCAAAACGCTTGAGAACGTTGCGCTTGGCCGTGATCTTGCCGGAACCTTTGAGACTACGATGCTGGCTCATTTCTTCTTCTCCTGTTCGAAAATGTGAGTTCGTATTATACCGAATCCCTCCACGAAATGCAAGGGGCAAAATCAAATTGGCGATTTCGCCAAATCCGCCTCCTGGGACTGGAGGTACGTTTTCGCGAGCGAGAGACCTTCCACCGTCTCAAGACCGCCCACGGCATCGGCCAATTCACGCCGTGTGACCGAATACCCATTTTCGTCCTTACGATGCGTGAAGACGAAATCGAAATCGCCAGGATAGTTGAACAACGTCACAACCATCCCGACTAGATCGCCCATCGGCGGCAGATCGATATGTCGAGTGGCGAAATGGTAGCGAAGTTCCGTTCCCACCCCCTTTTGGCTTTTCAGTTCGACACCGCCGTCCGTCGCCTCGCAAAGTTGCTTGAGGATGGGCAACCCCAACCCCACACGCCGTCCGTCATGTTTGCCGACCTCGCTGTAGAATGGGTCGAACGCCCGCGCCACAGTCGCCGCGTCCATCCCTTTTCCGTTGTCCACAAGAACGACGGACACCGTTTTGTCGTCTTCCACGAGCGTAAGGGAAATGCGCGTCGCACCCGCCTCGATTGAATTCTGCGCCGTATCGGCAATCACATCCGCCAGTGTCGCGTGCATGGTCAGAAGCGGGTAAGATGGGGTGAGAGGGTTGTGGTGCGCGCGCGGAACGCGGCACGGAGGGCATCGACGGTGAACGCTGGCAGCGGCGCCTCCGTCCAAACGCGGGCAACGTCGTCGAGATTGTGCGCGTCGGAGGAACGTGTCGCGGCCAAACCGCCCGTACGCGACAGCCAGACCGCCGCATCGGCCGTGCGCGACAACTCCACCGCGTCGTAGACGTCGCCTTCGGGCAAAAGCCCCAATTGTGAATAAACAGAAAACGCCGACCGGTCGATGTGCGCGGCAATGAAAAGCCCGCCCAGTTCACGGCAACGCGCCGACGTGTCGGGAATCGTCCGCTGGCAAGCCGCCGCAAGCAACCGCCATTCAAGCTCCACGATGTCGTCGTCCCACGTCACGACGGGCTGATCGCCAAACGTGTCCGGATCGTTCACGCGCCGGGGCAGCGCGGCGTACACCCAGTCCGTCATCGCCAACGCCTGTTCCACGGTGTCGAAGAGGCAGAGGTTGTGCACTTCTTCCGCCGTGCAGACTTCCAGCCCGAAGAGACAGGCCATCCCCGCGCGACGGGCGCATTCGGCCACCGCCGCGCAGTTCCGCGCGGACTGGTGGTCGGTCAACGCCAGACCGTCCAACCCCGCCGCCTGCGCCCGCGCGACGATTTCGGCCGGCGACATTTCAAGATTCGCGCAGGGCGACAGGCAGGAATGGATGTGGAGGTCGAAACGCATCGGCGTCCCCGATTCTCAATGCTCGGCCGGCGGCAGTTCGTACAACGCGCGCGCGACGGCGTACTGGGAGAGTGGCGTGACGATGATGCCAACCCCCTCCTTTGCGGCGGAATTCGCCATGTCCGGCGGCACGGGCCGCGCATGGCAAAGAACGATGACCGTACAGCCGATAAGCGTACAGACGGCAATCGTGTTCAAATGGTTCTGGATTGTCACGAGCGCACACCCCTCGCCCGCATGGCCCATCACATCGCTCAGCAAATCGCCCACGTAAACGCCCGTGGCGGACGCCTCGTCTGCGGCGACGGCAATCTCGCCATTCACCCGCGCGCGGATTTCCTCTAACGTCATGTTGTCGCTCCTTGTGCCGCCGCATCGTTCGTGGGCGACGTTTCCGGCTTTTTCAATTTGAATTCGCAACGGACTTTTGTAAAACTTCCGACTTCGCTCTGGATGTCGAACACGTCCGACACGCGCTTGGAATTGGACAATCCCATCCCCGCGCCAAAACCCAGCGAACGAATCCAATCATTCGCCGTGGACGTGCCGTCGCGCAACGCCCAGGCGATATCCGGAATGCCCGGCCCGCGGTCTTTCGCCGTAATCGTCACCATATCATCTGAAATCAACAGCGTGAGGACGCCGCCGTGGGAGTGGATGCAGATGTTGATTTCCAATTCGTAGGCCGCCACGGCCACGCGCCGGGCGATCGACCGATCCACTTGGCGAGACCGGAGAATCTGCTTGATGTCGTTCGCCGCATGGCCCGCGCGGGAGAGATCGTTGCGGACGACCGCCCACTCACGGCGGAAGAAGTTTGCGTTCACGGCGGCGTTGGTCGCATTCGGATTGCGCGACGTTTTACGTTCGAGTTTACGGATTTCCACGGACAACTCGTAGAGCAGCGCGCGCATCACGTCGCGCTGCGAGACGATCCCGACAAGCTGCCGGCTCGCGTCAAGCACGGGAAACCGCCCATACGTGTAGTTGTTGAAATAGCGCAACGCGAACGCCAATGGCATCGTCGCCTCCAGCACGACGAGGCTCGTGGCCATGTGCGCTTCACACCGATCTTCAATCCAGCCGTTGTCGAGCGCCACAACGATGTCGTTCACCGAAACGATGCCATACAACCGCCCGTCCTCCGCCACGGGAACGCCCGAAATGTGGTTGTCGCGCATGATGTCCTGCGCTTCACGCATCGTGCCGGAACGCGGAATCGTGACGATTTTCCGCTTCATCACGTCGCGAACCTTGAAGCGCTGCAGCAACTCCATGATGACGACGCTGGAATCGCCGCCGAGGGCTTTGGCATCGAGCGGCGTCTTGGCGAGGATTTCGTCGTCGTTCGTCGCCTGCCCTTTGAGGATGGTGGGCGCGTAGTCCATCAACCCCTCTTTTCGGCCTCGATGGCGTCGTGCAGACGTACACACGCCTCGTATTTGGAAAGCGGCGAGGAGACGAGCGGGACGGCGAGTTCGTTCGCGACTTTGAGCATGGTCTCCGACAACGGCTTCGCGTTGTGGACAACCACGCCCATCGCGCCGACAATGTGCGCCGTGCGAATGGCCTGATCGCTCGCAAGCGATGTCAGAAGAAGAATGTCGTCCGAATCGTCCAACAATACATCGCTCATCAAATCGTTCGCCACCACGGCGCCCACCGCGCGCGGACTCGTCCCATCGCCAGCCACGAGCTTGCCATCGAGAATCTTAACCACGTCTGCAATTGTCATTTCACAATCCGCCTTTCCACAAACTATCTGTCCTGATGGTGAGATTATCCCAAAACGCCCGTGTTTTGACAACCCGGAAACGCAGCAAAAACCGATCAAAAAATTTTATTGAAATTCCATCCGATTGGACGTTGACCCCACGTCCAAGTTTTGATATACTACTTGCCATTCAAGCGGGCTATTAGCTCAGTTGGTTAGAGCGCTTCCTTGACATGGAAGAGGTCAGTGGTTCGAATCCACTATAGCCCACCAGTGGGGTTTTGTGGGGTCTGATGCTTGCGAAGGGTAGAGGTCGCGTGAGTTCTGTTTCAAGGGTTTCTGTAGAATTCTGATTGAATCTGTCGCTAGATGCACGATTCTCCTGTTGAGGAAACATCGTCTCGCGTCGAGGAAAGACCCCTCGACGCTCTAGCGTCCGCACGACGTTGAAAAAAAAACGCGACTATCCCTGCGCGGAGACTTCGTCAAGAATCTGCTGTGCGCTCTTGACGCCGATGCCGAAGCGGCGCGTACCCACCTCATACATCTGCATCAGCGTTTCAAGCGACCGCACACCGCCGGCGGCTTTCACGCCACAGGCGTCGCCCACGGCCTTTTTCATCAACGCGCAGCGTTCGACCGTCGCGCCCGTCGGCGCCCAGCCCGTGCCCGTCTTCACCCAGCTTGCCCCTGCATCGCGGCACCACTGCGCCCCACGGAAAATCTCCTCGTCCGTCAGCCAGTGGCATTCGAGAATCATCTTCACGGGACGCCCCCCCGCCGCCGCCACGACGGCGGACACGTCATCCTTGTAGGCTTTCTCGTCCCCCGCCTTCAACCAGGCGATGTTGTTGACCATGTCGACCTCGTCGCAACCGAGGGACACGAGTTCCTTCGCCGTCTCCGCCTTGATGCGCGTCGTCTCCGCGCCGCCGGGGAAGCCGCTCACGCTCGCCAGTTTCACGCCCGTCCCCGAACCCAGCCGCTCACGCATATAGGGCACGTGCGCGGGCAGACAGAACACCGCCGCGACGTTGAACGCCCGCGCCATCGCACAGACTGCATCGATGTCCGCCCGCGTACTCTGCGCCTGCACCGCGCTGATGTCCATCATCCGCGCCACGTCCGCCTGTGTCAATTTCGTCATATTCCAACCTCTTGTCGTTTTAAATTACACGTTCATGTTTCTGGAGATTCCGCCCATCGGCCGAGCAATCGCGCCAGGGCGACGAAACGGCGATAGGCCACCGCCGCGTTCCGCGCACGGACAGTGTCGGGACGCGAAACGAGCGAATCGGCCGCATTCGCCTGCGCGTCGACGATACCGAAATCCGACCACACGCCCGTGCCAACGCCCGCCACGGCGGCCGCGCCCAGCGCGGCACACTGCTGCCCGATGGCACTCTTCGCGACGGCGCGGTTGAAGACGTCCGCGTAAATCTGCCGCGCAAGCGCCGCCTTCGCGCCACCGCCCACGAGCATGAGCGGTTCGGCAATCACCACTTGATCCGCCAGCGCATCGAGCGTCGTCTTCAAGCCGAATGCCACGCCCTCCAGCACGGCGCGGGCCATGTCGCCGCGCGTATGCCGCAATTCCAGATTCGCGAACGCCCCGCGCACACGCGGCGAGACGTCAAGCGAACTTCCGCCCGCCAAGGACGGATTGAAGAACAGCCCATGCGCCCCCGGACCC
>CAYZYQ010000071.1:7562-15057 GCA_964482645.1 uncultured Lentisphaeraceae bacterium
CAAGTCGTAGACGCCCGTGCCGCTTGCGTAGGAACGGTCGGTGGCCTTCACGCCCGTCAACTTGAAGTTGATCCAGTCCTTCGTGCCGAGCACCGTGTCCACGTGTGCGAACCAGTCGGGTTCATGCTGGCGGAACCACATCAACTTGAACGCGGCGTAGAGGCCGGCGGGAAAGCCGCATCCCGTTTTCAAATACCAGGCGTCGTCCGCGCCGAACGCGGCGGCCTCCGCCGTCGCACGCGCGTCGCTCCAGATCGGCACGGACTCGCGCAGAAGACGCCCCTGCGCGTCGATTGGCACAACACCGAGCGAATGACCGGAAATGCCGATTGCAGTGACGGACGAGACGTCGCCTAGTGCGCGAGTGCTCGTACGCACAGCCTCCCACCAGTCGGACGGACGCTGCTCGTGCAACCCCTCGCCGGGATAGGACGTCGCGTAGGCCGCGAACGCGCTGCGGACGCACACGCCCGCCGTGTCGAAAAGCGCGGCCTTGATGCCGCCCGTGCCGAAATCGTAGGCGAGAATCATGGCGGCATCAGAGGGCGCGTTCGAGAATCTCAGCCAACATCTCCGCCGTCACAGGCGGGTTGGAGGCCAAAACGCCGTCGGCGTTGAACGAGACCGTTTTCACGCCCGCGACGATTGCGGGAATGTCGGCCTTCGTGACGCTCATCTCCGTCAGCGTCGTGGGAACGCCACACGTCCCGATGAACGCCTTGAACGCGGGAATCGACATGATCTCCTGCTCGAAGCGTTCATAGGGGGCCGGCTTGATCGACTTGAAATACGACATCCAGGCGGGCATCATAATGGCCAACGACGTGCCGTGGTTGATGCCGAACTTCGACGTCAGCACATGGCCCACCTGATGCATCGGCGTCCAGGCGTCGCCCGGCGACGCCCAACCGTTCAGACCGCACGTGGCCGCCCACATGAGTTCGGCGCGCGCGTCGGCGTCAGTCGGGTTCGCAAGGACACGCGGCAGGTTACGGATGATCGTGCGAATGACGCCCAGCTGGAACTCGTGGAGCAGATCGCTCTTGGGTTGGCCGTTCACGAAAATCTCCAACACGTGGCTGATGGCGTCCACCGCGCCACAGGCCGTCTGGAACGGCGGCAACGAGTACGTGAGCTCGGGGTCGAGAATCGCCGTTTTTGCGAAGAGGCAATCCGCCCAAATGTAGCTCTTCTGCTGTCGCGCCGTGGAGGAGACGACGGCGCACATGTTCATCTCGCTGCCCGTCGCGGGAAGCGTGGGGACGAGCAGCAGCGGCAACGCCGCTTCGGGCGGTTGGGCCGTGATGTGGGCATGGGAGGCGTAAACCATGTTCCAGAGGTCGCCATGCGTGTAGAGCACCCCGGCGGCAATCGCTTTCGCGGCATCCATCGCGCTGCCACCGCCCACGCCAATCACCAGATCCGCGCCAAACGCCTTCGCCTTTTCGACGCCAGCCGCCACCATCTCAATCGGCGGGTTCGGCACGACGTCAAGGAACGCCGCGTGAGCGACGCCGGCCGCATCGAGCGACGCGGCAATTTTCGCGAGCGTCCCCGCCACACTGCCGTCGCCGTAACTCACGACGAGCGCACGACGGCCGAGTTTCGCCGCCTCGGCACCCACCTGGGCGAGCGTGCCGTTTCCGAAAATGACCTTGACCGGATTCTGGTAGACAAACGGGTTCATGGATTCTCCTAACTGAAATTCGCCCCTCATTATACCACGCCCAGCCCACCGCCGCACAACGAAAGTAGGTATAGCGGGAAAACGGTACGTCAGGATGAATGAGCCACCGCCGTTATGCTATACTGGCGAGCATGGAATTCAAACTTGACGCATCGTGGCGGCGGGAGCTGCAGGATCTGTTCGCCCGGCAGACGAGCCGGGATTTGCTGGCGTTCGTTTCAGACGCCTACGCGCAGGGCGAAGTCTATCCGCCGGCCGACTGCGTGTTTGAGGCGTTCAACCGAACGCCATTCGACCAGGTGAAGGTCGTCATCCTCGGCCAGGACCCCTATCCAAACCCACACCAGGCGCACGGCCTTTGTTTCTCCGTCCCCGACGGCATTCCCCTTCCGCGTTCACTCGTCAACGTCTACAAGGAACTGGAAGCCGAATACCACACGCCGTTTCTGAACCGGTCGGGCAACCTCTCCCACTGGGCGGATCAGGGCGTCCTTCTCCTCAACGCCACGCTCACCGTCGCCGCCGGCCAGACGGGTTCGCACCAGCGTAAAGGCTGGGAGGAATTTACCGACGCCGTTGTGGAACGCCTCGCCGACCGACGCGACCACCTTGTCTTTCTCCTCTGGGGTGCGTTCGCGCAGAAGAAGGGCGCGGTCATCGACCGCACACGCCATCTCGTGTTGGAGGCGGCGCACCCATCGCCTCTATCGGCCCGGCGCGGCTTTTTCGGCTGCGACCATTTCCACAAGACGAACGCCTATCTAACCGAACACGGCCGCGCCGCCATTGCGTGGTAGCGCGGTCGTCTCGCCCCAATCAGTAGATCTTGTTCTCCGTCCCCGTGCGCAGCCGCGCGATGTTCGTGCGGTGCTTGTAGATCGCGAACGCGGCAATGGCCGCCACGAGAATGCACTGCGCGACATCGCCCCGCACGCCTGGCGTCCCGAGCACGGGGAACCAGACCGACACGAGCAAAAACGTCGCCGCGAAAATCGAACCAAGGGAAATGTAGTGGGAGCGCCACACCGTGACGACGAAGATGGCGAACGCCGCCAGCACGAGGCCAGGAATCAACGCAACGAGCATCCCGAACCCCGTAGCAATACCCTTCCCGCCCTTGAACTTCATGAAGCACGTCCACATGTGCCCGACAACCGTCAACGCGCCCGTCATCAGCGCGAGATGGGGAACGTCCGGGAAAAGCAGTTTCGCCGCCAGCGTCGGCACAAGCCCCTTGAGAAAATCGCAGAAGAACGCAAGGAAGCCCCACGCGTGCCCCACCGTGCGGTAGACGTTCGTGGCGCCGATGTTCTTCGACCCGACCGTCCGCACGTCGACGCCGCGCATCTTCCCGATCAGGAAGCCGAACGGAATCGCCCCGCACAGATACGCCCCTAGCGCAAAAGCGGCATAGACCGCCGCATTGTTCGTCATCCACTGTTCCATCGTCATGCTCCTTTCACGTTCAGTTCATTCCGCCCTTCGTCTGTCCGACGTGGTCGCGGCCGATGTATTCACATGGTGCTTTCGCGGCACAGAGGCCGCACACGAAACGAAAACCATACCACAGATGCGACACGAAAATGCCCAGCGCGGTCACCCCCCACATGAGCGGGTTGAGCGTGAACGCGCTTACAAGCACCCCCACGGCATAGACCGCCATCGGCAGGGCGAAGAGTGCCGCCGCCCAGACACCCGCCTGTCCCGCCGCCGCGCCCCAGACGCCCCACGCGACCGCCCCGCCCGCCAGCAGAAGCGCATAGACCAGAAACGCCGTCGGCACGAAGTACGCCAGATGGAACGAGTTTTCCGGGAAACGCTTGACGAAATAGCCGCGATGGAACCCATAGCGCCCCAACTGGCGGAGATGGGGTCCGAACAGTTTGCGCCGGTGGTGGTAGACGATCGTCCACGGATCGTAGACGATGCGCTTCTTTTCGTCACAGACGATCGACTTGCAGAGAAGCGTGTCCTCGCCCGGCCAGAAGTCGGTACGATAGCCGCCGAATTTCCGCAGCAGCGACGTCCGCACGAACAGGTTGCAGCTGGGATAGTCGTCCACGTCGCACAACACGCGCCCGCCCACGTAGCGGTAGCGGTACGTCCCGCTCACGAGGATGCTTTCGTAGACGCGCCCGCCCGCGCGGGCGAGAAAACCGTCGCCCGGCGGCGTCACGCCCGGCCCGCCCACGCCGCCGATCTCGGGGTCGCTGAAATACTTGACCGCGTTGCGGATCCAGTTCGCGTCCGGATAGGCGTCGTCGTCGATAAACGCCACCACGTCGCCCGTCGCCGCCTGGATGCCGACGTTGCGCTTCTCCGCCGGCCGCACCTTCCCCGTCGGCAGGACGCGGAGACGAATGCGCCCCAGCCGTTCGTCCGCCAACGGCACCGCCATCTCGCCGTCCGGCAGGACGATGACCTCGAAATCGGGATACGTCTGCTGTCCGAGTGCCGCCAGGCATTCCTGTAGCATCCAGCTGTCGGACGGACAGGCGATGACCACGCTCACGAACGGGGGTTTCGCCAGCGGCGGCGGCACTTCGACTTTCGCGTAGTAGCGCAGCAGACGCAGCCGGTAGAAGACGGCCAACGTGTCGTGCACCATGTCGCGCACCGTCCGCAGTTTGAGCGCACCGAACTTCTCGCCGAAACGGATTTTGACGGGTGCTTCGGAAATCTTCGCGCCGCGCCCATGGGCGATCGCCAGCAGTTCAAGGTCGAACGCATACGTCTTGACAAGCATCCGATCAAGCGCCGCGCCCAGATACGCCCGCTTGAAAAGCTTCATGCCCGTCTGCGTGTCCGTGACGGGAAGCCCGATGAAGAGGTGGACGAGGCCGAAATAGACGGCGCTCGCCAGACGGCGGTGCCACGGGTACTGGACAGACGACTGCGGATGGCGTTTCGAGCCGACGACGATGTCCGAGCCATTGTCCCTCATCGACTTGAAAAAGCCCGGCAGCCACGCCGGCGCGATGTCGAGATCGCCGTCCAACAGCAGCACGAACGCACCCGTCGACGCCTTGAACCCCTCTTTGAGCGCGTTGCCCTTCCCGGCGTTCTTCTTCACCCACACGGGTTTCACGACGTCCGGCCGTTTCTGCGCGGCGCGTTGCAATGCCTCCGCCGTCCCGTCGTTGCTCCCGTCGTCCACCGGCACGAGTTCATAGCGGATGACCGCCGCATCCAGGCAGAACGTCACCGCATCGAGATTCTGTTCGACCGTCGTCGGCAAATGGTAGACGGGCAGAATGACGCTGAGCGTTTCCGCGCCCAGCGTCTTCCGTACAACCGACCAGTCTGGCATCGCCTCCTGCGCCATGTCAATCTGCACTCCGACGGTTCGTCCGTTCCATGTTCATATTCAATTTTCGCGAAACACCGATAGTATAGCAATTCACGCCGCATCTCGACAACAAAAACGGTCGTCTTGCCGTGAAGTCCTCGCCTCTAACGATCCTGCATCACGAAGACGAGTTCACCGCCACGGATGAGATCTGCATGACGGACACGCCAGTCGACGAGTTCGCGCCCATTGAGCAGGACGCACTTCACGCGCCAGCGATCGGGCGCATAGTTGCGCACGACGATTCGCAACGTCGCCGGCGAATACGGCGCACCAAACCGCAGCGTGGCGTCCTTCACGAGCGGCGAGCCGAGTTCGTATTCCCCGCTTGCCGGGTCGAGTGGATAGAAGCCGAGCGCCGAGAAGATGTACCATGCGCTCATCTGCCCGCAATCCTCGTTGCCGTCAAAGCCCTTACGATTCGTTGAATAGCAGCGCGTCAGGATTTCACGGACGCGGCGTTGCGTCTTTTCAGGATGGCCGAAACGGTTATAGAGATACGCGCAATGATGGCTCGTTTCGTTTCCGTGAATCGACCCGTTGCCACGTCCGTCCGGTTTGAAGAAAAGCGTATCGAAAAAGGCATCCAACCGCTGCGTCGCAACATCCTTCCCGCCTAAAAGCGCCGCCAAACCCTCCGGATCGTGCGGCACGGCCCACAACCCCGTTTCGGGCTGCTGTTCGCAGTAATCGCCGTAGGGCGGTTTCAGATCCTTGCGCGGAACGAACGAACCGTCCGCTCGACGCGGCAGGAAAAGCCCCTCGGCGGCGCACCAAAGATTCGTGTAGGCGCGATTCCGGTCCGCCAGCGAAAAATCCTGCGTCCGCGAAACGGATTCTGCCGTCTCGTCACAGGCGACGTAGCCACGCCGAAGATAGCTCGTCAACCCCGCGCGCGTCTCCGGATAGGCACCGTAGGCCTCCCGGTCGTGCCAACGCCGCGTGGTGTCGAACTTCTGCGGTACCGTCCGATTTTTCGTGATGGCCACACGGGCCAGCGCATGATCGAACCCGACGAAGCCCTTTACCATCGCTTCCTCCAACACGATTTCCGCCGGTGCGCCAATCATGATGCCCGTGTAGCCGGGGTTCGGCCATTTCGGCAACCAACCGCCCTCGCGGTAGGCAGCACACAGCGACTGCATCATCCCGTCCACGTGGTCGGGCGCAATGAGCGTCAACCAGGGATGCTCCGCCCGATAGGTGTCCCAGAGCGAATAGCACGTGTAGGCGACGCCCTCGTGTACACGGTCATCGAACGCCGAATAGTAACGACCGCCCTCGTCGATTTGGCGAGGATAAAGGAGCGTGTGATAAAGGCCCGTGTAGAAAATCGTTTTCACGTCGTCCGATGCGTCAATCTGAATACGGTCAAAGAACTTCTCCCATGTGGCTTTCGTTTCGCCCACGACCGTCTCGAAACGCTTCTCGCCGATTTCCACCGCAAGGTTCGCCCGCGCCTGTTCCAACGAGATGAGCGAGACACCGATCTGGAGACCGCCCGGTACGCGACGAACGCACCGCCAGGCTCGGAAATTCGGCAATTCCGCCCCAAGGTTCGCATCGTCGCGATTCGACGAGTAACCGTCCAGAAGTCGCACGTCGCGAAGGTCGCCGCGCAACCACGCGGCGTGTGCCGTTGCCGTGAATTCATAGCTTCGGCCGCCGGCGACGACACGGGCGTGGAACGGCGTGTAGACGGCTTGTTCAATCCGACGCGGCTCAATTGGAATGCGCACCTCGCCCCAATCGCCCATCCAGATTGCAGGTTGGCGCGTGAGGATGAACCCCAGCAAGGTGTCGTCCGCACTATTGAAGGACAACTGTCCGACGCGATTGAGCCGCGTCATCGGCACGAAATGAAAACTGCCGAACGGCACACCGACCGCCGGCATCATTCCGCCATACTCCGAACCGGCACCCTCGGTACCGATCAGAGAATCGATGCAGTCCAGCACGTTTTTTGCCGCCGACACATTCGCCATCAACGTCGCCGCCAGTACGACTGAAAAAAGTTTCGCAATCATGTGGGCGATTATGGCATATTTCAGATCTGGATGCAAGCCTTCCGTACTGCCGCAATTTGCCATAATAACGGACACTCTTGGATAATGACGGGGCGTCCACCTCCACTCCGTTTGCCAAATACTGGACACTGTGAGAAACTGGAGGCATGAACATGTCACGAACGGCGACAAACGAATACATCGGCGCAAGATGGCAGAAGCCACAGGCATGCGTTCAAGCGACATTTCCGACGCCATTCGGGAAGCCCACGCTGCACACCGTGCCGTACGAAAGGAATCGGACGGATTCGCCCATACTTTTTCCCACTGAAAACACGCCCCCCCCCCCCCACACACACACAAATCATCTAGAAACTACAGCCGCTCGGCGGCGGCGTCCGCGAGACGGCGCGTCTTGGAGTCGAACGAGAGGCCGACGAGCCACACGGGCTT
>CAYZYQ010000072.1:0-15025 GCA_964482645.1 uncultured Lentisphaeraceae bacterium
CAGAAAAATCCAGTGGGGGTCTAGGTGCAATTCGCCTTGTCCCACAACCACTTACGGAATGTCTTTTCGAGTTAAAACCCCATCGCCCGCGCGTGTTTCCGAATGGCATCCACGTATGCGGTACCGACACGGGAAAACGGGATGTTCGCGCGATGGACAACGCCCACGCGGATTTCTTCGTCCAGATCCAGTGGTACGGATACGACATCGGGTCCATTCAGTTCGCGACTGATCGCACCGGAGGCGACGGTGTAGCCGTCCAATCCCAAAATGAGGTTCGTCATCGTCGCACGGTCGCGCACACGGATGTTTTTCTTGCGGTCGATGGCCGGCATGACCTCCTCCGCAAAGTAGAGCGCATTGTTCGCCCCTTGTTCGAAGGAGATGAACGGATAGTCGTCGAGCTGTTCCGGCGTAATCTTCGCCTCCTTCGCCAGCGGATGCGTCTTGCCGATGAAGACGTGCGGCGTGGAGACGAACAATTCGTCGAACGCCAGCTCCTCCTTGCGGAGAATTTTCGTCAAAGCTGATTCGTTGCGCCGCGACAAATAGAGAACGCCGATTTCGCTTCGATGCCGCACAACGTCGTCGATGATTTCGCTCGTCACCGTTTCGCGAAACGTGAAATCGTATTGTTCCGACGCATAGGCGCGTACGACGTCCATGAACGCCTGCACGGCGAACGCATAGTGCTGGCATGACACGGAGAACTGCGGCAGGCGCACGGCCTTGCCCGTGTACTTCTCCTGAATCCGCGCGGCATCTTCGAGAATCTGCCGCGCCGATGCGAGGAACTCGTCGCCCTCGCGCGTCACGGACACGCCCCGATTCGTGCGCGTGAAGATGGCAATCCGAAGCTCTTCTTCGAGCGTTCGGATCGCCTCCGTCAGGGTGGGCTGCGTCACGAAAAGGCGCCGGGACGCCTCGCTGAGGCTGCCGCATGTCGCCACCCCGACGGCGTATCTGAGTTGTTGCAGGGTCATTCCGCGTACAACCAGGTCGAGAGGTAACGTTCACCCGTGTCCGGCAACAGCACGACAATCGTCTTGCCCGCGTAGTCAGACCGTTTTGCGAGTTCCAGCGCCGCGAACAACGCCGCGCCGGACGAAATGCCGACGAGCAACCCTTCCTGGGCCGCCGCCGCCCGCGCCGTGCGTCCCGCGTTCTCGGCAGACACGGGAATCACCTGCGTAATGAGCTTCGTGTCCAGCACACGCGGCACGAACCCCGCGCCGATGCCTTGAATCTTGTGGGGACCGGGCGCACCGCCCGACAGGACGGGACTCGTGTCCGGCTCGACCGCGTAGATGGCAACGTCCGGCTTCTGCGCCCGGAGGTAGCGCCCCACGCCCGTCAGCGTACCGCCCGTACCAACGCCCGCCACGAACGCATCGACCTGACCGTCCGCATCTGCCCAAATCTCCGGCCCCGTCGTCTTTTCGTGGTAGGCGGGATTCGCGGGGTTCTCGAACTGCTGAAGAATGACGGCGCCCTTCGTGTCGCGCAATTCTTCGGCTTTCGCAATGGCGCCCTTCATGCCCGCCGAGCCCGGTGTCAGCACGATTTCCGCACCATAGGCCGCTGCAAGTTTGCGCCGCTCAATGGACATCGTTTCCGGCATCGTGAGGATGAGGTGGTAGCCGCGCACGGCGGCGACGAGCGCCAGCCCGACACCTGTGTTGCCGGACGTTGGTTCGACGATCGTCGCGCCCGGTTTGAGGACGCCCGCTCGCTCGGCCGCGTCCACCATCGCCACGGCAATACGGTCTTTCACGCTGCCGCCCGGATTGAAGAACTCAACCTTCGCCAGAACGCGGGCGCCGCCCTTGTTCAGTTTGTTGGAAATCTCGACGAGCGGTGTGCCGCCGACTTTTTCCAGGATCGTTTTTCCGATTCGTGCCATTTTCAATTTCCTTTTTTTGTTCTATTTCAACCGCCGCAACCTTCTGGTGCGGCGAAGTTGGCGATAGTATAACGCAGGGCCGTTTGAAAGTCAACCGTAGAGGTAGTGTTTTAATGAAAAATTTTTTCGTCGCATTTTTCAGCCCTGACGCGGCTCCATTTCGATGGCGATTGTGGGAAACTGGTCGAGAAACGTTTTCGTCAAACCGGGAATCGTTCGTATGCGCCGCAACGCGCGCTGGACGGTCTGGTCGATTGAACGATCGCCACTGCTTTTGATAATGTCAAACCCCTTCACGCGGCCGCCCGGACCCAACGCCAGCGCGACTTCCACGGGCGAAAGACCGGGATGCCAGGTGAACGCCTCCTTCCGCCATTCACGCTCGATGGCGGCGCGAATCATGCTAACGCATAACTGCTCCTCGTTCGCGGCAAGCTGGTTTCGCGAACCATAACGGTAACCTTGATTGAGCAGTTTCTGGATTTCCTGCGGCGACAACGGTTTTTCGTGTGCCGTAGCCTTGCCATAACGGCGCGTGGGCGGTACGTCGATTTTCCGCGCACGAGTCCGAAGATCGGTCGGCGTGGCCGGCGTCTTCACAAGCTTGGCGTTCTTCCGAAGGTCGACCGGCTCTTTCTTCTTCGGCTTGTCCTTCTTCTTCTCCACCTTTTTCTTTGGCACCTTGATCTGCTCGACGGCGGGAATTTTGTCCACATCGACTTTCGGCGGATCGGCTTTCGGTTTCGGCGGCGCGGGCTGAGTCTGTTCCGGCTCGGGCGGCGGTAGCGGATTGGGATCGACTTCCGGGTCATCCGTCTGCTCGGCCCAAGGCGGGACGACGGTCAAGTCGATGGGAATGGCGATTTCCTTCTTGGTAAAGTGGAAACCCGAAACGGCGAACAGCGCGATGACGACGAGATGGACGATCAGCGCGAACACAAAATCGCGGCCGTTCAGAATCCGGTCGTTCTCCCGTCTTTTGTCTGTCGCCTCCGCGAAGTCCATCACTTCTCCACGGTCACAAGAGCCATGCGGCGGACCTTGCATTTGTAGACGACTTTCACGACGTCCATCACCGCGCCGTAGTTCAAGCGTTCGTCACCGCGCACAAGCACGGGCACGTCGGGATCTTCAGCCACCTTACTTTTCAAGATGGCTTCCAGATCGTCCAGCGTCGTGGGCGTGTCGTTAAACCAGAGCTTGTTGTTGACGTCCAGCGTGACCGCGTTCGCTTTGTTGCCCTTATTCGGCAGCGTGTCCGTCTTGGCTTGCGGGAGCATGATGGAGATGCCCTGCTCCAATGCAGGGATCGTCACCATGAACGTCACGAGCAGCAGAAACGTCAGGTCGATCAACGAATCCATGTTGATCTTGGCCTGCGCCGCCCCGCGCCGCCCGCCGCGTCTGTCGCGACGGGACATCAGGCGTCTCTCCCGCGGAATTCAAATTCAATCCGGCCCATCAAATCGTCCGCGAACCCTTCCAGATCGGCGTCCAACTGGCGAACCTGCGCCGAGAGAAACAGGTGGAGGCCGATGCCGGGAATCGCAACGAGAAGGCCCACAACCGTCGTGACGAGCGCGGCGGAAATGGCCGGTGCCATCGTGGCAATCGTCGCGGATCCGGCCGCGCCCATGTCCGCAAAAGCGTCGAGTACGCCCCACACCGTGCCGAGCAGACCCAGCATCGGCTCGATCGCCACGATCATCGCAATGGCGCCCATGCCCTTCTCGATGCGGATTTCCTCTTCGTCCAGACGATGTTCGCAGAGGGATTTGACAAGCCCCATTTCGTACTTGGAAAGCGCGGCGTCGTCCATCGCGCCTGGATGGCGGCCGACGAGGCGCGTACGGATGTCCGGCGCGAAGAGGCGCAACAAGCGCTCGCACGTGGCGGTGTAGATGTTTTCGATGGCGGAATGCGTACTGTCGTGCCGCGCCACGTAGTATTCCAGCACGTCGCGGCCGCCCATCACGTCGCGTATCAGCCGGCGCGTCATCGTCCGTGCATTCGCCAGCTGCCGCCACTTGGAAAAAATCAACCAAACCATGAAAAAGGAAATCAGAACCTGGACGAGCACGAGCAACTGCCCCATCAGGCTCGAATCGACGACGCCTTTGATGAGCGAATTGGCGAAAAATTCAAGCATGTTTGTAGTCTCCGTTTTTGACGGCCGACGTCACTTGCCCCTCTGGCGGAAGGTCGGCACGCGACTTCCCGCAGGCGGCCAGCACCTTGTCGGTCGTTTGAAAATGCACTTTACAATGGTTCATCAGCCACACGGGGCCGCATTGACGAACCTTCTCCTCCGCCAACGCGCGGACGCGCGGATCGCTCGACCCCAAAGGAATCATGTCGAGCGGCGTCTTGTCCAGCGGAATCGTTCCGTTCTCCTTCGCCATGTCCGCAATCGCCCGCAGGAAGAGTTCGCGGGCAATGACAGACGCGGCCGCGACGGCGATGGAATCGCTCTCCGCCCGATGGTGCTGATCCACGACGACTTGCCGACCACGTTCCTTCAACGCGCGTTTGATGACCGTCTCCGTCGGCGCGAACTGGTCCACGACGATACGCGGACACGATGGCTGCTTGGTGAGCAGGTCTTCAATACACGCGCCATGCGCCCAAGCCAGCAGACGGTTGATGTTGCGAATACGCGCATAGAGGCGATTGTAGGTGGGCGGATTGATCTTCACTACGGCGTACCGTTCCGGACCCAGCAGACGGCGCAACTGCGAACCGACCGCCAACACGGCCTTGTCCGTCATCTGCTTGCAGTCCCGCGCCCCCAGTTCGCGCATTTCCTTTGCCAACGCCGCATCCGCATAGCAACACGCCACGACGAGCGGGCCGAAATAATCGCCCTTCCCCGACTCATCGCTTCCGCCGTGCGGCGCGTCGCGTTCCGGATCCACGACGTCCTCGTACCCGATCGTCGCCCGCCCCAGAACCTGCAACTCGAACTGAAACTCAATGAACTCATGCGCCCTACCACCCTGAATCACGCACTTGCGCATTCCGTGCTTCTCTTTCTGATAGAGCGTACAGCTAAACCCATTGCCCTCCACGGCAAACAGCGCGTACGGCGTCGAACGCGGGCGGAAGTTGCCGGAATCGATCAAAGCCTTCAAGCGAGTTTGCTGCGGGATGTCAAGTTCGTAGGTGTATGTCGTCAAGGGAGGTGGCATAATGTGGCAGTGATTATAGCACAATGCGCCGTGTACGGACGCAGAACAATAAAAGATTTTACCAAAGTTCACTTGTCATGCTACTTGTCAAAGGAACACAAGCGGAGGCGGGCGGCGGACGGGACATTTCGCGAACGGCCGTCTTTATGGTACAATTCCCGGCGTTCTGCGCACAGCGGCGAGGCCGTCGGGCGCGGGCCGGACGCGGCGGGCGTATCCGTCTGGGAGATTGTCAGGCGGACGACTACGCACTATGCCCTGCCGCCGTTGTTCGACTTCGTTTCGCATTTCAAGGGACTGGCTTCGTTCCCGCGCGACCCGTCAATACAGATTCTTGCGACGTTGCTGCCTTCAGACGCTATCGTCATCGGAGAACGGTCGAACCAGATGCTCATGTCCCTGCCCATACGCACAGCCACCACTTTCGCGGCAAACAGCGACCCCATCCCCGTCATCGCATCCATCCTGAAGTCGGAACCGAACGCAACACTGTACGCTCTCATCGATTCGCAACATGCCTACAACCTCCAGCATTACCGCGAACACGCAAAGGAGTATCGTCTCCGACACATCAAGACGTTCAAGATGCCGTCGTTCGGGACAGGGGCACTTGCCGACGTGTATCTCGCGGCCATAGAAGTCCTGCCCGTTTCGTCAAACTGGCCCTGACGTTTCGCAGTCAGTCGCCCATGCAGAATCGCAGGCGCTCTGCGTTTCCCATTCGTGTACCCCCTCTGATGCGGATGGCGGCGGCGCGATGGTGAAATGAAGCCGCCGTGCGGTCTTATGGCCGTCTGCGGCGCGACGGGGACGTCGCGCCCTACCGAATTGGCATCCGATAGGGCGGGGCGTCCCGCCCCGCCGTCCGGCTTGCTACCTGCGACAATCCACGTTGCGACGAAGAACGCACCGAACAAGACACGCCCGATTTTCGACTGCCTCCCGAAGAACGCCCCGAGGCCGCGCACGCCGCTCTCGTGCACGTGCGCGACGAGCCACGCGAGGGTCGTCCCGCCGGCGAGCATGAGCAGGAAGGATGTCCAGATTCCCGTCGGCACGGCGTCACCCCAGCATGATGTAGAAGAAGTGCGACAAGACGATATCGCGCGTCCCATGCTGGTAGCATGGGAACGAATTGTCGAGGTACTTCCCGTCAGAAGAAATACGCCCAAACGACAGAACGACACTTTCTTAGTCGCATCCACTCTGACACGTGACCAATTTCCGAAGATTCATTTCGACGGGGTTGACGGACAGATCTCCACGCCGAAACAGACCCCGGGCGCGAACGTGAGCGGCGCGGACAGTTCGTCGCACGAGAACGGCGTCCGCCGCCCTTCCGCGTCGACCTTCGTGAACGTAGCCCTCGCCGGATCGACGCCCAGGTCGGCCCAGTCTATTTTCACGCGCGTCGTCGCCGTCTCGACGTCCGAAAAGTTCGTGAAATAGACAACCGCCTTCCGCACGCGCCCCGTCCGCCACAACCGCCGCCCATCGGGCGCGTAGTCGTAGTCAAGCAGCACCCGCGCGGCGGTCTGCACAATCGGCATCCGCGTCGGCCGCTGCCGTCCGAAGATGTCCCACGCCTCATCCCACTCCGGCACGGCGTCCAGCAGTTTCGGCGGACGGCGCATCTCGCCCTTGTAGAACCACTCCGCGTTGTGGTGGCGGAAGCGAACGCACGCGCGCAGATAACCGTTGAGTTTCGGTTCCCGGCAGTAGGCTGCCGGCATCCAGCCCATCAGATGTCCGTCCGCAACCACGTTCGCGAACTTCATGCGCATCTGCCGCCAGCCGTTCCCCTTCGCGCCGACATAGGAACGACAGTAGATCGTCACCGCGCCGGAATAGCACACCTCGAACGCGGGCACGGTGTCCACGCCGCCTTCGACGTTCCAGCAGACGAGTGCGTCGACCTGATCGAACGTATGTTCACCGTTCCCCTCCGTCGCGAAAAACACGTCCTTGCCACCGCAACGCACCCGCGCATCCACGAGCAGACGGCGATACCCCTCCTGCCACCAGCTGCCGCCGCCGAACGGATGCCCGTGCGCGGGATTGCGGCAGTCGATCGTCGCGAACGCGCCGACCTGATCCATGTAGTAGCCGTTGAGTCCGGCACCGTTGACGACCTTGTCGCAGTTCTCGCCAACCTTGTCGTGCCACACCTGCGAGGCGGGACACATCGGCGCGAAGACGACCCGTTCGCCGTTCGTCTCGACGGAGCGGTAGCGTTCCGTGTAGAACGTTCCGTCGCGCTTCATGCACGCGCCCTTCGCGCCGACGGACGAGAACTGCCAGTCTTCCGCGCCACGGTCGTGCATATCCCAGATGTGCCCGTTCGTGTACGGCACGGCGTAGGCGCCCATCGCCTGAATGCGCTTCACCCCGTCCTCGAAGCCGGGCTTGGCGGGGAAGTAATGCGGATAGTCGTTGTCAAATGGAATCTGATGCCAGTGATACCAATGCGCCATCACGGGCACGCCAAAATAGTCCTGGCACGTCTTCACGTCGGCCACGGCCGTATCCGCCCAACCGTACGTGCGGACGACATACCCAAGTTTCTTGAACCAGAGTGGCGTGGAGACGCGCCCTTCCGGACCCATCTTCGGATACCACACGGCGTGTTCGCGCACGAAGTCGCGATAGACGAGCGCGGCCTCGTACCAGTCGCCGGTGAACGGCCGCCAGTGAATCGTCCCCGACATTTCGCTTGCCGCACCCGGGTGCGCCCCGTCCCACGCAAGCCGATGCGTCAACGCCAAACGCACCGCCGACCGTGCCGAACTGCCGGTCAACGCGACGGTTTTCGCGCCGCCTTTCGGGTCATGCGCCCCCACGTAGAAACCCGTTCCGCGCCGTTCGTCCCACACCGCCTCCCACGGCATCACGCAGTGCATGGACGAGTAGTTTCCGCGAAACGCCGCCTTGTCAACACACGGATTCGTGACGACATGGCCCATGCAGCCGGGATAGAGCGCGCGCATCGCCGCGCCCGTTGACAGAAATTCAAGTGCGCCGACCGTCGCCTCGCAAAGGGCGAAATCGTCCGAACCCGTTGCGCCGGCGAACGACCAGTCGAGCCCCGCGCCGTCCGCGCCGGGACGCGCGCGCACGGTCACGGCGAGATTCGTCCAGGCGGCGTTCTTCGCCGGCGCCGTAAACGTCCACGCCACCTCCGCGCCATTCGTCGCGACGGCGACCGCCGCCCAGGTGTCGGATGACGCGAGTTCCGTCCGCCGTCCCGTCTTCACATCCTCCACGACGGCGGTGAAAAGCGGCTGCGGCCCGACGGCGACGCGCTCGCCGAATGCGCGAACGGCGCGGATTTCGGCGCAATGGCCGTCGCGGACGCCGACACACACGTCGATTCCGCCGGCATTCCACGCCGTCGTCGTCTCGCCCGGCCGAATCTCATCGACGGACGCCGGCAGATCGAGCCGTCGAGCGTCACACACGTCACACGGCGCCGCACTCGCGACAATGTACGCACACGCAGCGGTGGCCAGCAGAGATGTTCGCGCGTTCACGTCACGTTCTCCACGTCAAAGGAGACGAATCCGATTCGGATTGACGCCCGCGCCCGGCAGTTTCAGGGCCTGCCGCACCGCCGCGCCGAAAGCGTCCGCCATCGACATCATGCCCCAGTCGTTCGGGTGGCAGCCGTCGACCGTCCCCTCGTTGTCGCCCACGTACATCTTGTCCTTCGGTAGATAGACGAGGTTCTTCCATCCTTCGGCGACGAGCGCGTCGTAAAGTCCGCGCATGAACGTGTCCTTTCCGCTCGGCCTCTGGCAATAGACGTCGCACTGCTCCGCCATGACGATCGGCACATTGGGGCGTTTTGCGCGTAGATTGCGGATGAACGGTTCGTAGCGTTCTTTGACAAGTCTGTCGTCCATGTTCCAGAGGCAGTCCAGCACGTAGCACGAGGCGTCGATGCGGGCGAGATGCTCGCTCATTTCAAGTTCCATCTTGCCGGAACCGGAGAAACCGAGGTTCACGACCGGCACGTCGAGCTTGCGTCCGACAATGTTGACGAATGCGAGGCCGGGGCGCGAGGCGCAGCCGCCGTGCGTAATCGACGTTCCATAGAAGACAACGGGCTTGACGACGCCGTTCGCGCGGGGCGTGGGCGCGGAGACGGTCGCCTTCTCGTCGATGCCGAGCGTAAAGGACTTCACGCCGTTGTAGAGCGGAAGGTTCACGAGACAGTCGTCGCCCGGACGCCAGGCGAGGGACAGTTCGCCGCCCTTCACGCCGTCGTGTATGCGGCCTGTCTTCACGTACTTCCACGTTCCGTCCGCGTCGCGGCGGTAGACGTCGATGCCGCTCACGCCCGTCGCCGGCATATGATCCATTGCCAGGCCCGCGCTCCACGGAATCCACTTGAAGACGAGCTTGCGCGAGTCGGTCTTGAAGCGGAACTGGAGACCGGCCGAGTGGTGCTTCATGCCGCGAACGCCGCCGTTGACGTTCGTTGTCACGCCGGACGGCAGCCTGTCGTAGTATGCGTCCACGTCGTCGAACATCCGCCCTTCGATTGGCAGATAGCGTCCGTCGATCCACTTGACGCCGTTCGTGACGACGGCTTTCTCGACCGCCATGCGCGGGTCGTATTTCGCGACTTCGGACGTCTGGGCGAAACAGCAGACTGAAATCGCCAGACCCAATGCCATCAGAGTTGTCTTCATGTCAGCCCCCTTCACTTGTTCGCTTTTCGTTTGAATGCCCATGCGAAACGCGCAAGGTCGTCCGCGTCAAAGCGCGGCGAGTTTTTTCGCCACGAGCGGGCCGACGATTTTGGGATCGGCCTTGCCCTTGGAGAGTTTCATCACCTGTCCGACGAAGAACCCGGCCGCAGCCTTCTTGCCCGCCTTGAAGTCCGCGACCGGACCGGGATTCGCCGCAATCGCCTGGTCGACGAACGCTTCCAGCGCGGCCGTGTCGGAGACGGCCCCAAGGCCGCGCTCCTTCACGATCGCCTCGGGGTCGCCGCCCTTCTCGAAAATCTCCGGCAGCAGCTCCTTCAGCGTCGGGCCGTTGATCGTCCCCTTTGCGGAAAGGACGACAAGCGCGCGGAGGGCTTCGGGCGTCAACGCGCATTCGCCAATCGTCTTGTCCGAGGCGTTCAGAAGCGCCATCACGTCGCCCATGTAGAGGTTGCAGAGCAACTTGGCCGTCTTCTTGTCCAGCCCCTGCGCGGCGGCTTCGAAGAAGTCCGCATTCGCCTTCGCCTGAGAAAGCACGCCCGCGTCGTATTCGGCGATGCCGTATTCCTCGACCATGCGGGCGCGGCGGTCTTCCGGCTTTTCGGGCAGAAGTTTGCGCCAGGCCTCGATCTGCTCGTCGGAAAGTTCGACGGGCACGAGATCGGGTTCGGGGAAGTAGCGGTAGTCGTGAGCGTTTTCCTTCGTACGCATCGACGCCGTCTCCATCGCCTCGCCGTCCCAGCGGCGCGTCTCCTGGACAATCGGAATCGAATGGGCCATGCACTCGCGCTGGCGCTGCGCCTCGTAGACGAGCGCGGCGTGGATGCCCTTGAAGGTGTTCATGTTCTTGATCTCGACCTTCGTACCGAGCTTCGTCTCGCCCACGGGACGGATCGAGATGTTCACGTCCGAACGCATGTTGCCCTCTTCGAGGTTGCAGTCGGACACGCCGGCGTAGACGAGAATCTCCTTGAGGGCGGTCAGATAGGCGATGGCCTCGTCCGCGCTCGCGATGTCAGGCTCGGAGACGATTTCCATCAGCGGCGTTCCGCCGCGGTTGAAGTCGACGCCGGACGTCTGCGCGTAGTGGTTGATCTTCGCCGCGTCCTCTTCCAAGTGGATGTGGTTGATGCGAATCGTCTTCGGGCCGTTCGGCGTGTCGATCGTCACGCCGCCGCCGAGACAGAGCGGATTGCCGTTTTCGGAAATCTGGTAGTCCTTCGCCATGTCCGGGTAGAAGTAGTTCTTCCGGTCGAACGTCGCGTGGCGGTTGATCTCGCACCCCAGCATCAGGCCGCTCATGACGGTGAGCTTGACGGCCTCCTTGTTCATGACGGGCAGGGCGCCGGGATAGCCCAGACAGACGGGGCAGACGTTCACGTTCGGCTCGCAACCCGTCTTGAGCAGACAGCCGCAGAACATTTTCGTATGGGTCTTCAACTGGACGTGCGTTTCCAGTCCGATCGTGTTTTCAAAATTCATTTCTTCTCCGTCGAATCTTCGTCTTGTGCTTCCCGTGAATGAAACTGGAACCGCTGGGGATTGAACGGCAGCGGGAAATGCGTCGTTCCGACCGTATTCGTCGCCAGCGGATCGCGGGCCTGTTCTTCCAGCGGCCGATAGTCCAGCGCGGCAATGCCCTCGATGGCGTTGCCCACGCGGTCGCCCGGTTCAAGCTTCTGCCCCTGCGTGTACATCCGCCCCAGCACGGCGTTCTTCGGCAACCCCACGTCCAGCGGCAGGTCGTGCATCGGATCGGCCAGACCGACCGTCACGAACACGACGATTTCCTTCTGAACCTTTTCGCGGGACTTTCCGCCGAAAAGCTTGTCGCCTATCCACGGCAGGTCGCGCAACCAGGGGATGCCAGAATCGACCTGACGCTCCGTCGTCTTCGAGAGGCCGCCGATCACGGCCGTGGTGCCCGCCGCCAGCGCGAAATCCGTCACGAGACGCTGGACGCTGATGATCGGATACTTGAAGCCCTCCGTCGAACCGCTCGACGGTGTCACCTCGCTCGACTTCTCGGAAATCGTCGGGACGATGGACACGTTGATCAGCCCGTTCGAGCTCACGCGCGGCGTCACTTCCAGCGAAATGCCCCAGCTGAAGAACGCCTCCTTCGCGAACATCAGCTTGTCCTCGCCCGGAATCGCCGCCATCTTCATGTCCAGGTCGAGCGATTCGGAATTGCCGTTCAGCGTACGCTTCGACGCAATCTGCACGTTCGGGTATTTCTCCGTCATGTCCACCACGGCCTTCTTGCCGCTCGCGACGATGATTTTCGGATTGGAGAACACCTTCGCGTCCTCGCTCGCGTCGAGCGCGCTCAACGTCAGATACATGTCGGACAGACTGAGCGTGCCCGTGAAATAGTCCACGCCGCCGTCGCGCCCCGACTGCGTGGAGGTCGTGGTGGTCGAATCCGAAGACGTGGACGTGCCGTCCGAATTCTTTGTCCAGCCCGACGTCGACGTCTTCGTGGCGGTGTTGCCGGCCAGTCCGTAGGACACCTTCTCGCTCCCCGTCGTCACCTCGCGGGAGTAGTTCTGCACGGCGTTTCCGATGTTGCGCCGATCCGCGCCCGCCGAAAACGACGTTGTGGCCTGGATGCCGCCCAGCATCGACCAGTCGATGCCGAGCCGGTGCGAGGCCGAGTTCGCCAGCTCCACGAACCGCGCCTCTATGTAGACCTGGTGCGGTTCCACGTCGATCACCTTGACGACCTGCTCGCAGGCGTCGAGAATCACGCCCGGCGCCGTGACCATCACGGCATTCGCCTCCGGGAACGCCTGGGCGATTTTCGACACCTTCCAGACGAGACCGAAATCACCGCTCCACGTGCTGTTGAACTTCTCCGCCACATCCTCGGCGCTTGCATACTGGAGCTTGAACGTCCGCGTGTTCACGCGCCGCTGCCGCAGCGCCTCCTCGTTCGCCTTCGCCGCCTCCTCAATCTTCGCCATCGCGGTCGTCACGGCCGCCTGGGCCGCCGTGATGAGGACGTTCGTGTCGACCAGCACGGCCGCCGCGCCCGTCATCGCCGTGAACGCGCCGTTCGTGACGACGAGCAGCCCGTTCGTCGACGCCAGGGAAATCGCGTTCGTGACGACCGATCCGGCGTTCGTCGTCGCGGCCGCATTCTCCAACACGTTCGTCGAGACGACGGACACCTCGTTCGTCATGGCCGCCGCGTCCACCACGCTCTCGAAGTTCGTGGGCGCGACGGAAATCGACCAGGCGTTCGTCATCTGCACCACGAACGTCGAGACGTTCGTAATCTGCGGCATCGTGAAGACCGATTCCGCATTCGCGACGACCGCCGCCGCGCAGGCGAACAGAAGGAGGAGACGCGCCTTCATCCCCTCACCTGTTCGAACGCGCGGCCGATGCGCAGCAGCTTGTCCTCGCGGAAGGCGTCGGCGATGAACTGGACGCCAACGGGCAGATGAGACCCTTCCGTGAAGCCGGCGGGGACGCTCATCGCGCAGTTGCCCGCAAGCGCGGACGGAATCGTGAACAGGTCGTTCAGATACATCGTGAGCGGATCCTGCACTTCGCCCAGCTTGAACGCGGGCGTCGGCGCGACGGGCGTCAGCAACGCATCCACCTGCTGGAAGACGTTCGCGAAATCGCGGCAGATGAGCGTGCGCACTTTCAGCGCCCGCCCGTAGTAGGCGTCGTAGTAGCCGCTCGACAGCACGTACGTGCCCATGATGATGCGCCGCTTGACTTCCGGGCCGAACCCTTCGGCGCGGCTCCGCGCATAGAGGTTGAACACGTTGTCGCTCTGCGCCGAACGATGGCCGTAGCGAACGCCGTCGAACCGCGCCAGATTCGCGCTCGCCTCGGCCGGCGCGACGATGTAGTAGACCGCCATCGCGTATTCCGTGTGCGGGAGCGAAACCTCCACGACCTCCGCGCCCGCCGCCTCGCACGCCTTGATGGCGTTCTCCGTGATCCGCTTGACTTCGGGGTCGAGGCCGTCGATGTAGTATTCCTTCGGCAACCCCAGCTTCACGCCCTTGAGCGACGCGCCCTCCAGCGCGGCCGCGTAGTCCGGCACCGGTTCGCGCGGCGTCGTGCCGTCCATCTCGTCATGCCCCGCCAGCGCCCGCAGCAGAATCGCCGCGTCCTCGACGCTCTTCGTCATCGGCCCCACCTGGTCGAGCGACGAGGCGAACGCCGTCACGCCATAGCGGGACACGCGGCCGTAGGACGGCTTGAGCCCCACGCAGTTGCAGAAACTCGCCGGCTGGCGAATCGATCCGCCCGTGTCCGTGCCCAGCGCCGCGATGCAGAGATTCCCGCCCACGGCCGCCGCGCTGCCACCCGAACTGCCACCGGGCACGCGCGTCGGATCGCAGGGATTGCGCGTGACGCCGAGCGCGGAGTTCTCCGTGGACGACCCCATGGCGAACTCGTCCATGTTCACGCGCCCGGCGCAGATGAAGCCCGCCTTCTTGACGTTCGCGATCACCGTCGCGTCGTAGGGGCTGACGTAGCCCTTCAGAATCTTCGAGCCGCACGTGCAGGGCTGCCCCTTCACGTTGATGAGATCCTTGATGGCGAGCGGCACGCCCTTCGGATTCGCCCGCGCCGCCGCCAGCGCGCCCTCCTCGTCGAACGACACGTACGCGCCAATCTGCGGATTCTCGGCCCGCACGCGGTCGATGACGGCCTGCGTCAGCTCGACCGACGTGAAATCGCCCTTCGCAAGACCCTCGAACGCGGCCTTGACGCCCAATTCATACAGTTCCATGTGTCAAACCTCTCCCACGCAAATCAGCTTTCCGCGCCCTCGACGATCTTGGGCAGCATGAACTCGTCCCCCGTCCGCGCAGGGGCGTTGGCCAGCGCGACCTCGCGGTCGAGCGACGGCCGCACGACGTCCTCGCGAAAGGCGTTCACCAACGGACGCCCGTGCATCGTGGGCGGAACGCCGTCCACGTCCACGGACTTGATTTTTTCGACATACTTGACGATATCTTCAAGCTGAGACTGGAAAAGCGCCTTTTCTGAATCAGACAAATCCAGCCGGGCCAGTTCCGCCACATAGGCGACATCAATGGTGGGCTTGTTCATAACGAGACGCATTATAGCAAAAACAAGCCCCCCTGTCACTCAACCACCTCCGTTGGAAAGATTGACGAGATGCAATGCTCAACGGAAGAGGATGACCGTGCCGTTCGCAAGGCGCAACCAGGTGGCGGACGCCCCCG
>CAYZYQ010000073.1:0-4128 GCA_964482645.1 uncultured Lentisphaeraceae bacterium
CCGAGAGAAATCAGTAAAGTTGGTACCCGCCGTTTCCATTGCCCGCATCCGCTGTGCACAGATGTGGTATGATATTCGCGCACGAAGAAGGAAGCAACCTCGAAAAGGAGACGAACTGAGAATGAAGCAGGTAATGAAATTCATGGCGGCGGCGTTGGCGCTGGCCGGATGTGCGGGCTGTGCCTCGTTGGAACGGGATCCGGGCGAATCGCGGACGCATACGCACCGAACGCGCATCGGCCGCACGCCGGCGCGGCGCGTCCACGCGCTCCCGCCGCTTCCGGCGGAAGACGAACGTCCGGCCGCATCCACGCCGGCCCCGTGACGGCGCGAACCGTCGTTCGGACGTTCGCGTCCGAATGAATATCTGCGGCCGATTTTATGCTATACTTGACGGCATGGACGAAAAGCAAAATGCCCATGTCGCGTTGCCGCTGAAATACCGCCCCATGACGTTTGACGACGTCGTGGGGCAGGAACACGTCACGCGGACGCTGCGCAACGCGCTGAAGACGGGGCGCATCGCAAACGCCTATCTCTTCGTCGGCCCGCGCGGCATCGGCAAAACAACCCTCTCGCGCATCTTCGCGAAAGCCCTCAACTGCCCAACGCCGAAAGGCGTCGAACCCTGCGGCACGTGTCCGGTCTGTTGCCAGATCGCCGAAGGGCGTTCGCTCGACGTGACGGAACTCGACGGCGCGTCCCACAACAAGGTCGAGGACGTGCGCCCAATCATCGACGCCGTTCAGTTCAAACCCACGTCGTCCAAATACAAGATCTTCATCGTCGACGAATGCCACATGCTGACGGCGGCGGCGTGGAACGCCCTGCTGAAGACGCTGGAAGAACCGCCGCCCTACGTGAAGTTCATCTTCGCGACGACGGAGGGCGACAAGATGCTCGCGACGATCGTTTCGCGCTGCCAACGGTTCGACTTGCGGCGCATCCAGACGCACCAAATCGCCGGCCGTCTCCGTTTCATCTGCGACAAGGAGGGCATCGCCGCCGAAGAAGACGCCCTGCTGGCCATCGCGCGCGGCGCCGAGGGCGGAATGCGCGACGCCTTGTCGTCCCTCGACCAGCTCATCGCGTTCAAGGGCGACAAAATCACCGAAGAGGACGCGCTCAGCGTCTTCGGTCTCGTGTCGCGCCAGGCGCTCGAAAACCTCGTAACGGCCATCCTCAAGGGCGACGCCGCGACGATTCTCAATTCGGTCGAGACGTTCGATTCCTCTGGTAAGAACATGCGCCGCCTGGTGGCCGAACTCATGCAGCACGTCCGCAACCTGATCGTCTACCAGACGCTCGGCGGCGCGGCCGCCGGATTGGAGGCGACGCCGGACCAGGTGAAGACGCTGGCCGAACAGGCCAAATTGTGCGACGCATCGCGCATCTTCCGCGTGGCCGATTTGCTGGCGGAGATGGAGGACAAACTGCGCTACGTCCTGAGTGTGCGCACGTTGATCGAAATGACCCTCCTCCGCGCCTCCCGCGTGGCCGCCGTGGCGAGCATCGAAGAATTGATGCGAGCCGTTCGCGCCCTGCGCGGACCCATCGCGCCTCTGTCTGCCACCGCCGCACCCACGCCGGCCGCACCCCGTCCTGCCGCACCGCCTCCGACGGCCGCCGCCGCGCCCCAATCGGCGCCGCCCGCCCAACGGAAAGCACCGGCGGCAACCACCACGCCGTCTCCCGCGCCCGCGCCGGAACGGACGCTGTCGCCCAGCGAATTGCGGAAGGTCATGGACGACCCGAAACTCAACCAGATCATGGGGATTCTTCCCGGTGCCCAAGTCGTCAGTGTCAAATGACCGTTCGCCCGGTGTTCATCAACCCAACCCATTCAACCTTTCTTTCACCCATCCATCCACCATCTATTTGAGAGGCTTTCCATGGACGAAGCAACACGTCAGACGATGAAAATGCTGCCGGGCGACGAAGTGCGCCAGATCATGTGGCGGTTCGCCGACCGCTACGACATCCAGATGGCCGTGGCAGGCGCACGCGAAGTGGCGCGCGGCCTGATCGCCAAGCTCGTGGCGGACAACCAGCGCGCGACGCACGACTGGACGGACGCGAAGCACGAGATGTTCACGAAGTTCGACGAGTGTGGCATTTCGGCCGGCGCGATGAAGCCCGAATACGGCGGCATCTTCGACGGGCCGCGCAATCTGGCCCTTTCTCTCCTCTCCTACGAAATCGCCTGGGTCGACCAGGGCGCGGCCACGAGTTCGTTCGTGAACGACCTCGCCATCGGCCCGATCGCCGAACTCGGCACGGAGGAGCAAAAAGCGCGTTACATGGGTCTCTGCGCACCAGGCAATCCGAGCGGCAAGACGTGGCGTGGCTCGTTCGCGCTCACCGAACCGTTGCCCTACGTGGGCGTGGACACGGGCGTCCTCTGCGGCCGCGTCGGCGTGGCCGAATGGAAGGACGGCGAAGAACCGCTCCTCCGCGTCGAGAAACGCGGGCGCTTCATCACGAACATCGCCATTGCCGACTACGTGACCGTGGCCGTCAACGCCGGGGACGACCGCATCAAAGGTTCCTGCATGGTCATCGTGGAAGCGACCGATCCCGGCACGTTCGACCGCGGCGCCCAGACAAAAAAACTCGTCCACCAGTTGTCCAACACGGGCGACCCCGTGATTGACGTGACGATTCCCGCCTCCCGCATCGTGGGCGGCTACACGATCCAGGATGGCAAGATCGTTCCCAACTTCGCCCACAGCGAAATCATCGCGCAAGTCTTCTCGAAGACGCGCGTGGGCGTGGGCGTGATGGGCGCGGCCGCGCTGATGAGTTCCATCGAGCCGGTGATCCGTTACCAGCGTACGCGCTTCCGGGGTGCCGTGGGCGTTGAAGAATCGTCGCCGCGTTTCGTGCAGGGCATTCAGATGAAGGAGGATGCCACGGAGCGTCTCGCCGACGTCTGGGCAACGGCCGAGGCAGCCAGTTCGCTCGGCTTCGACATCTCCCGCCGTTTCGACGCGCTGGAACTCGTGCAGGACGACGCCAAGGCAAAGCTCGGCCGCGGCCGCGAACTCCTCAAGAACATGAAAGCACCGATGGCGAAAGCCGCCGAAATCCTCGCGGCCGGCGGTGACCCGCTTGCGGACGACGATGTCACGGTTCGCTACGTCTATCTGCAGGCTCTCTGCAACATCCTCTGCCCCAGTTGCAAACTCTGGAACACGGGCCACGGCGCGAACGTCCTGCGCGAAGCCGTGTCGCTCATGGGCGGCTACGGCATCACGGAGGACTGCCCCGGCTTCCTCTTCTACAAGTGGACGGACACCCAGCTGGCCGCCACTTACGAAGGCCCGGAAGTCGTGCAGCGCCGCCAGATTTCCGAAACGATGGCCAACCCCGTCTTCCTCGCGCAGGTTGACGCATGGGCGCGAGAGCTGGACGCCTGTCCGCGCGCGGCGGAAAACGGCGCGGCCGCGCTGGCCGCCGCCCTCCGCCTGTGGGCGTGGACGCGCGCGTTCGCGGCGACGGCCAAGGACGCGAACGGCAAACGTCTCGGCTCGTCCCAGCGCCACGGCGTCGTCTTCCCGCTGGCCGATGCACTGGCGGGACTGATGGCCGCCAAGAGCTTCCACGCCGATATCAAGTTCCTTGCGCAGCATGGCACGGAAAACCCCGTCGTGGCGGACGAACTGCCGGGCTATCTCAACACGTTTAACGACCTGCTCGGCACGGTCGTGGCGGATGTCGCGGGCGAAGCGGCCAAACTCTGCTCGGGCGTGGTCTACGGCTTCAACGCCGCGACGACCGACGACAAGGCCGCGTTCGCCGCCCTGCGCCTCGCGCTCGACGAAGCGCTTGCGGGGACGCGCCTTGCGAAAGACCGCGCCGCCCGTGCCCTGACGACGGTCATGATTCCCGAAGCGCTCGACTATCCTCGGTAAAAGTTCCGCCCGCCTGTCAGAACGCGGGTGGCAACGTCCCTTACCAGCTATCATCAAACAAAGGAGATGAATCCATGAAGAACAAAATTCTGATGGCAATGGCGATTGGCTGTGCGTGTCTGGGCGCGGCGTTTGCGCGTCCGGGACCCGGTGGGCCGGGCGGACATGGTGGCCCTGGCGGGGGACGTGGGCCGGGCGGCCCGCATCACGGCGG
>CAYZYQ010000073.1:4228-14871 GCA_964482645.1 uncultured Lentisphaeraceae bacterium
GCGGACATGGTGGCCCTGGCGGGGGACGTGGGCCGGGCGGCCCGCATCACGGCGGTCCGGGTTTTCGTCCGGGACCTCCCGGTCATGGATTCCGTCCCGGTCCGCCGCCGCCCGGTCCGGGCTTTCATGGCGGCCCCGGATTCCACCATCCGCCGCCGGGCTACCACGGCTGGCGGCGCGGGCCGATTCATCCGCATTTCCGTAACCACTGGTACAACGGCATCTGGTATGACGGCTATGGATATTCGTACTACGCGCCGGCGGGCTACGTCTATCCCACGACGACCGTCGTCCAGCAACCCGTCGTCGTGCAACAGCCCGTCGTCCAACAGGTCGTCACGCAACCCACTGTCGTCACGCCGCCAGTTGTCACGCAACCCGTCGTGACCCAGCCCGCCGTCGTGACATCGCCGATTGTCACCCCGCCGGCCGTTGTCACACCCACCACGACTACGGTCGTCTACTGACGGTCTTCCGTTCCGTCACCGGGCGCGTGTTTCCACGCGCCTTTTTTTTTTACGACCGATTTCCCCACGCCCGCCGTGCAGGCTACGCCAACGTTGTGACGAGGGCTGTTCCGCGCACGGGGATGGATGCCGCGCAATTCGCCGGCACCAAAACGCTCCGTTCCGTCTCCACGTCGAAAACGGCCGTGAACGTCTCGGCGTTCGCCGACACGTCGAACGTCCCGTTCACCACCACCGGGCGGAAGTGGAAGAACGGACACGACACGTCGGTTTGCGGTTCCGGCGCGGGCAACGTGAAGTCGATAGACTTGAGCGACGCCTCGACGTGCAGTTCGCGCGGGCGTCCGTCCGTCCCGACGCGCCCCCAGTCGTAGAGGCGGTATGTGGTGTCCGAACTCTGCTGAACTTCATAGACGCGCACACGTTCGCCAATGGCATGGACGAGTCCGCCAGGGATGAAGAGCGTTAAACCGGGTCGGCACGAATGCCGCACGAGCGTGTCCTCAAAACGGCCTGTCCGCACGTCTTCCGCCACACGGGCGGGCGTCGTACCGGGCTTCAGCCCCGCGAAAATCGGCCCGTCGCCGCCGAGCGCATACCACATCTCCGTCTTGGGATCGCCCCCCGTCAACGCGCGTGTCCGCTCGTTCGGATGGACTTGGACACTCAGGCGGTCTTTTGCGTCAATGACTTTGAAGAGCAGGGGGAAGGACGTCGGATCCGGCGCCTTCGTCCCGACGAACGCCGCACCATAGGTGCGCGTGAGATCGGCCAGCGTCCGCCCCGCGAACGCGCCCTCGGCCACGACGGACGGCGCAGACGGATGTGCGGAAATCACCCACGACTCGCTGCCCCACAGTTTGGTGTGGACATTTTCCCTGAACGTCAACGGATAGAACGCTTCCATGCTGTCTGTACGCTTCCTTTCAAACTGAAAAACGCGGCACGTCGCCGATGCGCATCCGCCATCCACTCGCCCGCGAGGCGTCAATTTCGTCGAGCCGTTTCAAATAGACCTCCATGTTCGGCGCACGATTCCGCAGCGATTCAAACAGCACCCGCACGCGATCCAACGCCGCAAAACGCTGAAGTTCCGGACGGTAGTCCTTTTTGTCGATGTGCTTGTTGATCGTCTTCGCGGCATTGAAGAGCGCTTTTTGCGCACGGACAATCTGCGCACCTTCGGCGGAGGTCAACGGCGCGTCAGGCGCTTGCGCCGCCGCGCCTTTCGCGGCGGCATCCATCGCGGCGGCGAACGCCACGAGCGCAGGCGTCCGCCGAACGTCGTCCAGCGCCGCCACGAGCGCAGACAAATCGTATTTCGCCGTTTCGGCAAGCACGGCACGACGGTCGAAATCGAAGAACACGCCGTCAGGGACGTTCGCGCGTTCAGCAAGACTCGTCCAGCCCCAGACGGGCGATTCGGGGTTCTCGCGCCGGTCGTAGTCATAGCTGAACCCGCCCGCGCGGTTCTTCAGTCCGCCCATGGCACGATATGCGAACGTGGCGCCGTTGTCCACAAACCACGCCACGCCCGTTGCATCCACAAGAATGTTGTCGCCCTGAAAGACGTCGACGTTCGCGAGGAGCAGTTCAATTGGATAGGCCGTACGCAGTTGTTCGCGCAACCGACGGCGGAGCGTCGCATCGCCCTGCGCCCACGCGGATGCCAGCGATTCGGCGCCCGAAACGTATTCCGAGAGCCGCACCACGTCATCCCCGATTTCATAAACACGGGAGGCGGGGACGCGCAGACCCGCCCGCCGACAGAACGCATCGGCCGCCGCCTCGTTCCGCACGTGCGCAGCATTCGAGCCGCCGCCGCGATTCGGTTCGCGACCGCGCTTCAAAATGTACATGCGCCCGGCAATGACGCCGACCTGCGGCCACGTTCCGCCGTTCTGCGTGTAGAGGAAACCGGACAAGTCATCTTCCGACAACGTGTCGGGAAAGACGGCCGATTCGCGGAACGCCGCGCGGGGCAATCGCCGCGCATCGTCGTGCGAAAGAACGGCAAACCGATGGCCGGGACAGGCCGCCTCGGCCATGCGCCCCAGCCGTGTCGCGTCGTTCCAACCCAGAAGGGGCACGTTTTCAAGACGGCCGAGCGCGAACGCGCGCGCGTCGCGTCCGCCAAAACGCGAACAGAGAAACAAGTCCGTGGACTCGTCGTGGACAACGTACATGGCGGACGCTCCGCTTTAGAGGACGGGCTTCGCCGTGTCCCACAATTTCTCGATCGCGTAGTAGGCCCGCGCCTCGGGCGAGAAGACGTGGATGACGACATCCACGAAATCCAGCACCATCCAGCCGGAATCCGGCGCCCCGGACACGCGGAAAAAGGTCGCGCCTTTTTCCTTCAACGCAATCTGGACGCCCGAAACCAAACCCCGCAAATGCGGCGCGGCCGTGCCCGTGGCCACCACGAACGCATCGCACAGACCGGAAATGCCCCGGACGTCGTACGTTTTGATGTTCTCGGCCTTCTTGTCGGTCAGCGCCTTGACGACGATTTCAACTTCTTCTTCGACTGTCATGTTCATCTCTTCTTGGCCGTCGGCACAGGCGGCGTCACTTTGACTTTCTCGACGATTTCAGCCACGACCTCCGGGTGTTCCCGCAAATAGCCAATCGTCGCCAACGTGCCCTGACCGAGCTGCGTCGTGCCATAGGCAATCCAACTGCCACGCTTCTCGCAGATGCCGCGGTTGAGGGCGGCCTCCAGCACAGACCCTTCCCACGAAATGCCGCACGTGTAGAGAATGTCGAACTCGGCTTCCGTGAACGGCGGCGCGACCTTGTTTTTGACGACCTTCACGCGCGTGCGGTTGCCGATCACGGTGTTCGTCGTGTCCTTGATCTGACCGATGCGCTGGACTTGCAGACGGCAGCTCGCATAGAATTTGAGCGCCTTGCCGCCGGGCGTCGTTTCGGGGTTGCCGAACATCACGCCGATTTTCTCGCGCACCTGGTTCGTGAAAATGCAGAGCGTCTTCGTCTGGTTGAGAACACCCGTGAGCTTGCGCATCGCCTGGGACATCAGACGCGCCTGAAGCCCCATGTGCGAATCGCCCATGTTGCCGTCGATTTCCGCCTGCGGCGTAAGCGCCGCCACGGAGTCGACCACAATCACGTCGAGCGCCCCGCTCTTGCAGAGCTGTTCGCAAATCGAAAGCGCCTCTTCGCCGCTGTTGGGCTGGCTGACGATCAGATCGTCGAGGTTCACGCCGATTTTCTTCGCGTACCCCGGATCGAGCGCGTGTTCCGCATCGATGAACGCCGCCACGCCGCCGGCCTTCTGGGCGTTCGCCACCACGTGGAGCGCGAGCGTCGTCTTGCCCGACGATTCCTGCCCATAGCACTCGACGATGCGACCACGCGGCAACCCGCCCACGCCCAGCGCGAGGTCAAGCGACAACGCGCCCGTGGGGATCACCGGGATGTTTTCATGCTCGTGGTCGCCCAGGCGCATGATTGAAAGTTCGCCAAACTCTTTTCGGATTTGTGAAAGGACCGCGTCCAGGGCGGTATTCGTCTTCGGGGCGGCCTCGGCCACCTTCTCCTTTTTTTCAGCCATTCGTCACTCCTAACTGTCCTGACGTCCGTCATTATAACACAAAACCCCGAATGTGTGCGAACAGAACACCATAGAGCCGCCGTCAATCGCCACAACGGACGTCTAGACTGTTACAGAAACTACAATCCCTGGCCCGTCCACGTCCACGGTCTAGGATTTTCGTCCACGACGTTGAACGGCATGGAGAACGGCCACGTGAAGGTCTTCTTCCGCCCATTGTCGTCAGAGTACGTCGTCTTGACCTTCTTCGTGGCGAAACCGGGCGCGACGACGCGGTCGTCCAGCGGCGCGGACGGGTTTCGGGCGAGGAGGAGGACGCTGGAGGTTCACCACCTTGTCGTACCACCCGCCACAAGGCGCGAAGGAGATACCCTCCCCGTCGCCTCGGCTTGGTGCGGCGCCATACATGGCGCCGGAATCGTCGTACCACGCGAGCAGGTTCGAGGAATCCACCACGATACGGATTCCCGAACCGTCGGGGTTCGAGAAGTCCTCGACCGCGTAGAGGCGCAGCGTCCCGCCGAAACAGACCGTCGCCGTGGAATGGAACACGTCCACGTACATCGACCATCCGTTCGCGGACGAAGCGTCCTCCTCGACACAACAGGCGGCCATGGACGCGGACGGCCTCGTCGTCCCGTCCGCGAGCATCCCCGTGACCTTCGCCTTGCCCTTGTTGTCGATCGTGAGCGTCAGGTAGCCGTTGCCAATCACGCCCTCATCGTCATCACGCCCGCCGTTCGGCGCGACGGGGACGTCGCGCCCTACCGATTGGGCGTCTGTTCCGCCATCCGGTAGGGCGGGGCGTCCCGCCCCGCCGTCTGCCACGAGCGCCACCGTGTAGTACCCGGCAAATTTCAGTGCCGCGTCGAGGTAGTCCTGGATCTTCGCGTTGTCGCGGCGGAGACTGCCGGAGTACCTCACGCCCGGCTGGACGCCGTTCCCCTTCGCGTCGGGCACGTTCAACAGCAGCTCCGCGGACCCGCCCGCCCACTGCCACGCGCCGTCCCCGGACGTCAGTTCGTCCTCCCCGTTGAACGACAGGATCAGCTCGTCCACGTACGTCTCGCCGTTCTTTTTCCACGTCCGCGTGAGCGTCCGCCGCCCGAGCAAGGTTCGCCGCCCGCCGCGCATCCGCGCGTGCGGGCTTGCTCGCCTTTGCTCTCCCCTTCGGCGTTCATGCGGTTTCTCACCAGTTTGAGAATTCGGAGACAGCGTATCAATCTCCATTCTTTTTGTCGGAAAACCGATTCTTGATGCTCGTGCAGACGTTCCCAAGGTCGGGGTAGACCGTCTCCTCCGGCACTCCGAAATGGCGCAGCTCCTCGCAGATGTCAACCTTGCGTTCCGCCGCGACGCGGACGAAGCCGATCTGCTTGATGCCGTAGGTCGGCTTCGTCTCGTCGTCGTAGTCCGCCGGCGAGAACGTCGCGTCCAGCTGCGCCTTTCCGCTCCCGCATCCGAACGCGAGGAACGCCCCGCCCTGTGCGCGGATGCGGCGGTTGTTCAGAATCGGGCGGAACGCCCAGACCTGCTGGATTTCCTTCCGAAGCCACCTCCCCATCTCCGGGTTTTCCGATTCCGAATAGAACCACCGGCGCTCCCCGCCTGCGATTTCATACGTCAGGCAGCCGAGACCGTCCGGCTCGTCGACTTTGACGTTCTCCGCGTCCACGAGCGGCAGGTGCGAGATGGCGACGATGACGTCGCTCGTGAAGGACTTCATCTTGTGTCCCGCGACCTTGATGACGCGGATGAAGCCGTCGGCGTTCCGCTTTTTTTTTTCGTCCCCGGCGTCCGACGCGACGAACGCGGAGAGCAGCGCGTTGTCCGAAATGTCGCTGAACCGTGTCGGCAGACTGTAGTGCCGCATCCGCGCAAGCCGCTCCGACATCCGCGTGTCCTCCGCGAAAGAGACGACGTCCAGCCGCAGCGCCTCCTCGTAGATTTCGCGCTTGTGCCGCCACCATCCCTCGTTGTAGTGGAGGGACGGTTTGAAATCCGTCCCGATGTCCGAACCGGCGCCGCCGGCGCGGTTCCTCGCCTCGCCGCGGAACCAGTACGTCGCCTTGTCGTCCTCCGGCGGATCCCGCCGGTCGTCCTCGATGATTCGCTGGACTTCCCGCGCAATCTCCCACACGCTCTCGCATCGTCTTGCCGACATCCTGTCCTTCTCCTGTCAGATGTTCCCCGCCGTCGTACGAAACCCGCCTACAGGATCTCGACCGTATAGCAAATTGGCGAGGGCAGGAAGTCCGCCTCAACCACCGAGAGGCGAACCTTCGTTCGGTCTGTTTTCAAAGCCATCATGGTGCTGGCGAAACCACTTGCGGCAACCACATCCGAAGGAGACTGCCTCTCACCACTAGTCTTAGCCGGATCAGCCTTAGCCGTACCTCCGCATTTCAACTTAAACTGACTATCCTTGTCGACCAATTTCAATTTCGGCAATCTGCGGGCAGGACTTTCCTTCGTTTTGAAGACAATACACCATGCGTCGTCTTTCTCGTCCCCCGTCTTGAACCGATAGTCGGAAAGCGGTTCGATTGTGAAGGTACAATCCGGCAGTTTGACCGTCTTGATCTGTCCGATTGTCATGTACGTTGCCATCTTACTTCGCTCCTTTTCTTTTGTCATAGTTGTTCGTCCGCATTCCCACCGATTCCTGCCGCGTTTTGGCACAAAATCTTCTTTCCAGACAAGCCCCAATACCCTCTCTTTCCACCCACCTCCTCCACCCATGCCATCCACCTCCCTTCAACCCCATGCGAAACCGTTTCCTCCTCATATGAAACCACAAAGAACACAAAGTATCACAAAGCCGCCAGAATATCGAAGAACAACGGGAAGAACATCCATACCCACGGCGATTTCCTCCACACATGAAATTCGTCCGCAACATAATCTCACAAACCCGTCGAACATTTCAACGCGGGATCGGCAGTCGGCGGAAAACGGGAATGACCGCAGATGGGACGTTTCACACTTTGTGATCTTTGTGTTCTTTGTGGTAAAACGAAATCTCCATCCCCCACGCCCCCGATGAAACCACAAGGAACACAAAGGGCCACAAAGCCGCAGGGATGGTGAGCACGAGAACTAAAATGGTAGATACGAGAACGTGTGAAGACACGATAACATAGATACCAACATCCATGAAGAGTCCTCCGCATATGAATTTCGTCCGCATCGAAATCCTATGAATCGGGACAACTGATTTCCAGTACGGCGGCAACGGAGGAAGCGGAAATGGCTCAGGCGATACGGCGAAGGAGAGGAAGCGCACGAAGGACGTGGACGACGCCCCAGACGACGAAGTAGGACAGCAACGCCGTCAGCGGCAATTGTACTGGCACGGGCAGGGCCAGCGGTTTCACGCACACGTGGAACACCGCGCCGATAAACAAGTAGTGGGCGCAGTAGATGCCGAACCCGCAGCGGTTGACGTCCGCCAGCGCCCGCGCCAGTCCCGACGGCAGATGCACACACTTCTTCGTCAGCAGGAACACGGCCGCGCTCATGGCCACAACGTTGGGCGAGCAGAACGTCCAGTAGAGTTCGATCTGTTTCGCGTAGGTGGCGTAGTCGTTGTTCGTGACGACGATCATGTGATGGTAGCCGAAGTAGGTCACGGCGAACCCACCGACGAGAAGCGGTACAGAGACGAGCAACGTCTTCGTCCACGACCACGTACGCAAATGACCCAGCATCGAACCCAGCACCGCATAGCCGAGAAAGCCCGAAAAACCGTAGAGCAGTCCGTAGTCGTTCCACGCGCACTCGCCCCACACGTGGCCGTCGCCCAAATAGTTCCGCACGTACGGCAACACGAGGGAAACGCCCCACAGACCCAGAAACGCCCATTTGGCTTTTGCATTCGCCTTTTCGTACCAAGGCGAGAAAACAGGCAGGACGAGGTAGAGTCCGATCAGCATGTAGACGTACCACATGTGCGTGGTCAAGGCGCAGAAGTTCAACGGAATCTGCCGCAACGCCGCCCATGTCGGCGCCCAGCCGACGCCGCAGTCGGCAAAGGGAATGAAAATCCGCAACGTGTCGTTCGTTCCACCGCATAGGGCGACGAGCCAGGGCAACAGACAATAGAGGACGCTCCAGAAGAGAAACGGCGGCAACACGCGCCCGATCCGTTTCTTCGCGAACGCCCCTCCGTCCTGCTTCACGGGCAAAAGCAGGAATCCCGTCATCATCGCGAAAACCGGGACGCAGAACCGCGCCAGCGAACCCCAGACTTCGCCCCAGAACGCATACGCCGTATCGCCCGGCGGCGCGTTGAAGTTGAACGTGTCGCCGGCGTGGCTTACGACCACGAAGAACATGGCAAACCAGCGGGTGACGTCGAGCCAAACGAGATGTTTCGCTTCAGACACAGGAAGTCCTTTTTGTTGCGGAGGAAGAGATGAAAACTAAGAAGTAAAACGGGTGGCGGCGGTACGCGCCCAAGCATCCGCCTCGAACACGTGTTCCAGACAATCGCACGGAATGTCGGGCGCGGCGGCGACGACGGATTCGACGAGACGGGGAATATCCAGATATCCGATGTCGCCCGCGAGAAACCGCGCCACGGCGATTTCATCCGCCGCGCTCAGCACGGCCGTCCGCGTACCGCCCGCCGCCGCCGCCTCTTTCACGAGGCGCAGACACGGAAAGCGCGTCTCGTCCGGGGCGCGGAAGTCGAGCCGCGCAAGAGCCGCCAGATCGAGATGCGCCCGTACCGCCGGCAGACGATCCGGCCACGAGAACGCATATTGGATGGGAATGCGCATATCGGGCGGCGCCAACTGCGCAAGCGTCGACCCGTCCGTGAACGTGACGAGCGAATGGACGACGGACTGCGGATGCACGACGATGTCGATCCGCGCGAGCGGCACGTCGAACAACCAACGGGCCTCCAGCATCTCGAAGCCCTTGTTCATGAGCGTGGACGAATCCACTGTCACCTTGGGTCCCATCTTCCAGCGCGGATGGTTGAGCGCCATTGCGGGTGTCACGGCCGACAAGTCGGCGGGCGCGTCCAAAAACGGCCCCCCCGACGCCGTGAGCGTCAGACGGTCGACCGTTTGACGGCCACGGGTTTGCAGACACTGGAAAATCGCGCTATGTTCGGAATCGACGGGCAGGAGGTGGACGTTCTTTTCACGCGCCCGCGCCGTCACGAACGTACCCGCCGCGACCATCACCTCTTTCGTGGCCAGCGCCACGTCCATCCCGCGTTCGATAGCCGCCAGCGTCGGGCGCAACCCCGACAGGCCGACCGTCGCGACGAGCACGACATCGGCCTCGTTCTCCGTCACGGCACGGAGCGCCGCGTCCTCGCCGCAGTAGGCCTTCGCGCCGTACGCGCGAGCCAGTTCAGCCGCCCGGTCGCGATTGTTCCGCACGGCGAGCGCAACCAGACGAAAATCGTCCGGATGCGTCCGCACCACATCGATGGCGTTCGTGCCGATCGACCCCGTCGCGCCGAGAACGATGACGCGCTTCAACGGCTGCACTCGTTCTTCTGCGCCGCCGCCGCGCGCGCGGTGGCCAGCACATCGGCGATTTTCACGGCCGCGCCGCCGCGCTGCTTGGACTGCGTGGCGGCTTCGAGGAACGCATAGATTTCCAGCGTCTCGTCGGGCGTGACGGGAACGATGCCCGTCTTGAAAAATTTCAGGATTTCGACGAGCAGCGGCTTGTAGCCCTCGTACGTTCCCATCGACCGCACACCCTTCGCCGTGAAGATCGTGCCGCCGTGATCCGCGCCCGGCCGCCGGTAGTCCAGCGCACGCATCGTGCCCAGCCGACCGTCCGCCCACGTACCCACGGCAACGTGTTCAGTCTCCGTGCCCGTGCAACGAACCTCCACGCAGCCCGTGCCCATGATCGTGAACAGCGGTTCCGCGCCGTGAATCGCATACCAGAAGAACTCGCTCTGCGTCGGCTCGAACTCCGTCGGCGTCCAGCAGTCCGCGCCGCGAATCGCGCCCAGTTCGCCCCGACGGGCGGCCTGCGCGTTCTTGACGTAGCGGAGGGAGGACGAGCAGAACCACTGCGCCCCCATCTTCCGTCCGAGGTCGACGAGACGCACGGCATCGACCAGATCGGCCGTCACGGGCTTGTCGATGAACACGCGCTTGCCGCTCGCGAACACTTGTTTCGCCTGTTCGTAGTGCGGCCGCCCGTCACACGTTTCGAGCAGCACGACATCGCAGGCCGCCAACAGGTCGGGAATCGTCTCCTTCATCTCCACGCCCATGTCCTTGAGCTGGGCGATGTATTTCGGGTAGCGGTTCGTGGAGCTAGCGATGTCACGCGAACCCCACTTGTGCGCCACCGTCACGCGAAAGCCCGCACAGTCGGAATCCCCGTTCTTGTTCATCAACTCCGTAAACGCAATCGTATGCGACGTATCGCACCCGATGATGCCGACCCGCACGTCCGCCGCAACAGCCGCAGACACGCAAATCCAACCCAAAAGACAACAAAACGAAATGATGTTTTTCATACGTCCATTCTCGCACATTTAACCGTGTCCGTCAATCCTGTGAAACTTGTCAAAAACGCTTCGCGCCTCCAGGCATCCGTGTGAGTCCCCAAAC
>CAYZYQ010000074.1:0-14688 GCA_964482645.1 uncultured Lentisphaeraceae bacterium
CGACGCGGAAGCGCCCGTCGGCCGTCGTTGTTGATTCGGGCGAAGCGGCGGCATCGGACGCTACGCCTGCGGACGTGGCGGCGGCCGGCGCGACGGGGACGTCGCGCCCTACCGGAATGCCATTCGTCCGTCCTTTTGGCAGGGCGGGGCGTCCCGCCCCGCCGTCAATCTCGCCCCCCGCAACGCAGACCGCGTCTGTCATGTCTGGAACGGCGCGTTTCGTACTGCCGTAATGGAGGAACGGCGCCGCCCAGAGCGCGGCGAGGACGGCGGGGGCGCACTTCCGGACGGCGGCGACGATCTTTCTGTTTTTCTCTTCAACGGCCACGACGGCATTATACCGCCCGTCCCACCCCCGCGTCAATTCCACATTCGCTTCGGCATCCCGCGAAACGGACTCCGGCATCTTCCCACACCTGGCATAGAGACTGAACCAGAACCAGATTTCCCCACCGCCGCATTTATATAAATGCGGCGGTGGGGATACACAAGTATGCCCTCGCCAATCTGACGTTCTGTCGTTTTCGGACGCGGACAGGGCTGCAATCAGCGGAGAATCACGCACGTGCCCTGGCCGAAAACGCGGCAGACGAAATCGCCGAACGCCGTCGTTTGGAAAGCCGTGCGCACGGAGGCCGGGGCGTTCGTCACCCGCCAGGACGCCAACGCCGCTTCAGACGCCACGGCCGAAGTGCCTCGGGCGATGACCCACGTCCCGGTCGTCTTCCCGTCGGGCAACACGACCGTCCCGCCACCGGCCACGACAATCCGCCCCGCCGCCGTCACGAACGGTCTGGCATTGTCCGCCGTCAACAGGATGTTCAGGCCGTCGGGCAGTTCCACTTCACCCGGATACGACACCTGTTTCGTCCCGTCGAGCGCACACACGCGGAACGTCGCGTTCGGCAACTGGGCGTTCTCGGGGAGATCCAACACCCCGCCCGCCATCTCAAAATAGCCCGTGAACGCCGTCGGCACTTTCGTCAGCGTCAACGCGCCGCCCTCCGGCAGACGCACCGTGCCTGCGCCGGACAGAACGCCGTCGAACGTGGTCGTCCCCGTCACCGCCAGACGGCCCGACGACAGCGCAACCGTCCCCTCGCCCGTCAAGGCCGCGACCGTTTCATCCGTACCGTTCACGTCGAGCGTCGCGCCCGACGCAACGTCCACCGCCGTGCCGGGCGGCAGCGCCGCAAGGCCGCGCGTCTGGTCTTCCCGCATGATCGCCCGCACGTCCGCGCCCGACAACACGCAATCGTAGAAACGGACTTCGTCGATCGCACCACGGAACGCGAGATTGGGTTTGTCCGGCCGGATGCCCAGATAGAGATCCATGTCCGTCATATCGCGACAGGCGATACCGTTGTGCAAACGGCTCATGTCGGGCTGGAACTGTCCATCGACGTAGCTCAGGAAACCCAATTCCGGGTCGTACACCTTCGCGTAGTGGTGCCAACGCAACGCGGCGTCCGATTCGTGCAGACCGCGCACGGCCAGACGCGAACAGACGTCCATCGACGTTTCCGCCCAGGTTTCATGCTGCCTCTTCACCAACACGTCGCGCAGACTCCACGCAAAATCATTGCGGTCATGCCAGAACCCGAACATATAGCCGATTTCCGACGGCTTGCCCAAATAGAGGAAATAAGGGTGCTGTCCAGAGGCGTCCTGATCGCCCGAAGAGGTTTGTACCCACATGGAGACGGAGAACGGGCGATTCGCGCCAGCCGGACGGAACGTACCGCCGGTCGTCCGCAACCAGGCGGTCGCCGTACCGATGGCATCCGGGAAACGCAAGGCCTTGCCACCCAACGGCGAATCCACGAGCGTAAGTACGCCCTCCCATTCCTTTGCCTGAGGAGGACGCTCCTTTGTCAGAGGATGGCGCCCCATCGTGTCGTGTCCAAGGTCGTCGGCATTTTCAAACGACCAGCGGCTGACCGGCGCCGGCGCAACGACCACGGCCGTAGGATCAGCGCCACGCGGCACGACGGTCGGCTCTTCACCCTGATGCAACCGCGCAACCGCCGCCGCGTCCAACGCCGTCGCGTAGATGCGCACGTCATCGATCCGCCCCTTGAAGCAACGTGCAGAATTATTGGACTGCAAACCCAAATGCAACGTACGTTGTGCCGGAAGCAACAACGCGGGAGAATCACTTCCCTCCACCGGCGTATCCCTCGTCCAGATCTGCGTCCCGTCGCGGTAGACGGTAAAGACCTTCCCGCACCGCGTCGCCACATAGTGATGCCACGTACCTGGTGAATCCTGCTCCGCCGGAATGTCCGTATAGTCGTACAACTTGCCCCAGTGCGAAAGGACGAGTCCGCCCGCCCTGTAGCGGAAGACAATCTGCTGGAAAGGTGCGGCCGGGCCAAGCGAAAGGAACGTGCCTTCGCTTGAACAGCCTTCCGCCGGCTTCACCCACACGCTGATTGTATAGTCTGAATCGCCGTACAAGGAGGCGCGGGTATACGAATCGATGCAAAGACGCTGACTTTGCGTTCCGGGAAATTCCGCCACAAACGATCTCCGATCCTCGTCCCACACGCGGGCAACCTCGGCCACGTGGTCGAAATCGACGGCGTCCGGACCGGCGTCGTGCGTCAGCGACTCCTCGAAATCGTAGGCCGCATGGAGCGCGGGCATCGTGGCCCAGCTCGCCAGACGCAGCGTGCCCGCCGCGACTTTCGTGACGCCCGTGTGCGACAGATTGCCGCCCACCGTCAGCGTCCCCGCCCCGGCCTTCTCGAAGTCCGTCGCGCCGGCGACGCCCGCGTCGTAGCGGCCGGGACCGGTCATCGTCAACGTGCCGCCCTTCGGCAGGACGAGGCCGCCGCGCTGGGCGTCGCCCAGCACGTTGGAGACAACCGCGCCGCCGCCCAAAAGGATTTCGCCGTTGAGCGCCGTGCGCAACCGCAACCCGTCCGGCAGTTTCGGCGCCGTGTCGGACGCCGCCGGACGTCCGGCTTGCGCGAACGGCTCAAGCCCTGCGTACAGACGACGGGCGCCCGCCGCACCGACAGCCGAGGAGTAGACGCGCACATCGTCGATATCGCCGTGGAAACTACGAGGGAAACTGCTCAACGCCCCTTCCGGATACGACCCCAATGTGAAAATCGATTTTTCGGACAACGCGAGTACGAGCGTTGCCTCCTTTTCAAACGTCACCACGCCGTCGACCCAAACCGTGCAACGACCGCCCAAACGCTGAAACACGTAGTGATGCCACGCCATCGGCGAAGACGACGCCGGCACATCCGTGAAATCGCCCGCACCGCACCAATGGCCGAAGACCATCGACGAGCAGTTGGCATCGGTGAAACGCCCTTGGACGAGCTGGCGGTCGACAGTGGACTCGCCCAACGTGAACAATGTGGGTTTTTCATTGCGTGCCGGAATCTGGGCCACTTTCGCCCACAGGCTGACCGTGTAGTCCGCGTCGCCCGCAAGCCGCCCGCCATCGGGCACGGAGACGGTCAAACCGCCCGCCGCACCATTGAAACGAGCCACATACGAGTTGCGTTCTTCATCCCAAACCCGCGTGACCGTCCCGTCCGCGCCGAACGGGACGAGCGTACGGTTCTGCCCCGAATCGTCCGTCGTTAGAGAGTTTTCAAATCCGTAGCGGGCAAACGGCAGAGCCAGACCGTCGGCCGTGTCCAGACGCAGACGTCCAGCCACGGCGCCATATTCGATTCCCGCCACGGGATTCGTCACAACGAGATCGTCGACCGTCGCCGTCACACGCCCCGAACCCGTCACGGCGGCATCGAGCGCCGACGCACCCAAACCGCCCAGCACAAGTTCCGCGCCGTTCAATGCCACCGACGTTCCGTTCGACACCGTCAACGACCCGACATGGGCGGCCGGCGCGGCCGCGTCAAGCGTCAGACTCCCCGATTCGACAACCTGCACGTCCGTAAATGCCAATGCGGCATTCGCCGTTGGACGCACGTCGCCCGCAGAAACTTCGAGCACCGTACGCATATCCTGCTGGTAGACGAACGCCCCCAAACGGAGTGTTCCCTCGCCCGTCTTGCGCACCGTCCAGTAGGGCTTCGTGTGGAATCCAGCGAAACCGGAACTAGCCTCGTCGAGGTTCGAATTGAAAGACAACGTGCCATTCGCCACATGGAACGGCGTGTATCCAAGCCCGGCGTCGGCCACCACCAAGTCAGGACGCGTATTGTTGCCAAGCACGAATGTCCACGACGCATCCACCGGCGCATCATCGGCGGACGCAACGTCGAATCCACCGAAATACGGTACAAACCATTGGTTCTTCGCGCATTCATAACGGTCGACGTACACCTGCGCTTTGTCGGCGAGACGGAACTGGGCGATGGCGTTGGTAGGGAAGTTTGTATAGGCGAACCCGCCCTCCCAATTTGCCAGATTCCCCACCTCATTTGTCGCATACCAGTTCCCGCCCGATAGCGACTGCCAGACGTTGGTGGCAACGTCCGCACAAGCCGTGCCTATGGCACACAATGCCATTCCGAACAACCGCCATTGAGATTCCATTCGCTTCGTTTCCATCGCCAACACTCCGCTTTTTCGTTGAAGAGAATATCGTTGCAAGACGGCGGTTATTATAGTGCATTTTTTTTTCTTCCGTCAACTCCTTTCTTTTGGGAAAAATGCGCCGCTCACTTGAACAGACCGAGGCGGAGGATGGGCAGGACGTCAACTGCCAGCGTGTCGTCGAGATCGAAGAGCGCCACACCCGCGACGCCCGCGCGACGCGCGAGATTGATCTGGTCGACAACTTGTCGCGGCGTGAGGCGCGATTCGTTCGCCGTCACCCCGATGCCCGAAATGATGCGGGCGGCGCGTTGCGGCGTCGTACACTGACGAGCCAGATAGACCCCGTAGCGGGCGTTGTCTTCCGTATAGTTCATCGGGACGGCGTAGTCGATCAGCCCCGCATCAATCCACGCACCCCAATCCTGCCCCACCGAACGGATGCAGGACGGGTACGTCCCCAACACGGCCGTCGTGAGCAGAACGTTCGGCCGGGCAGTCTTGACGCGCCGGTTCGCCGCCGTCACGAACGTCGTAATCGAACGGGCGGCCGACGCGGACGGCTTGTTCGCTGCACCCTCGTACCAGCGGACGAAATCGAGATGGACGCCGGCCACGGCGTACCGGCGGACGATTTCATCACACGCGGCGAGGAGCTGTCCGCGCAATTCGGGTTTCGTCGGATCAAGGTAGTCCGTCTCCGCGCCCGCGTGGTTCTTGAGCCGCCACCCCTTCTTCTGGAAGACGGCTCGCCGCGCGGGCGTCGCCCGTGACCCGTTGAAGCACAGAACCCAAGCGTGGACACGTACGCCCGCGCCCCGCGCGGCCGACAAACAGGCCGCCAGTTGATCGCCCCGCGCCGTATACGTCGGCGAGGCCGGCAGGTATTTCGATGGGTAGTGCGCAAAGCCCGCGCCCGCCACATTGACGAACAAGTCGGTAACGCCATTCGCCTTCAAGAGCCGCATCGTGCGCGGCCAATCGCCGGAATAAAGTCCCTGCCCCGTGTGATCCCAGACGGCGTGGATTTCGCCCGAACGCGGACGCTGCCGCGCCCCGTACTTCCAATCCGCCACGCGCCGCGCCTGACGTCGCGCCGCCCACGCCGCTTCGTTCCACGCGCCCGGTACGGCGGCGTTGACAAGCGACAGTACAAACTTCGTCTTGGCCACATCGTCACCATCGTCCAGCAGCACCTGCGTCATCCACCAGCCGGCGGGCGACGCCAGCACGGCCGCATCGCCCGTCGAACGCCCCGCGTCGTCCATCCACGTCGCCAGCACATGCGACCGCCCCGAGACGGCCTCTGCCGAAAAAATCGCCGCCGTCTGCTGGCGAAACGCCGACGGTCCGCCCCGCAGCGGTGAGCCGGTGAACGCCACGCGGGCGTAATGGCCCGGACGTCCGGCCTTTTTATACGTTCCCAGGCGAACGCCCATAAACGCCGCCAACGCGGGGGATGCCGAATAAAAGACAAGACATTTCCCGCCTCGTGCGCGAAAACGTGCAAGCGCCGCCAACTGTGCAGCGGTCGGTTGCAAGGGCATGACGAGCACCGCCAATTTGCGTCCCGCCAAAACACCGTCCAATGCCGCGTCGTCCACCGCGTCCGCCCGAACGCCGCCGTCCTGGAGCAGACGCGACAAATGCCGTGCGCGCGCGGCGGCATAGGCTCGATCCGCCGCCGGACACGCCTGCACGGGCCGTACGACGACGACGGACGAGCGGGCGGGCGGCGACGGCCGTTTCGGCGCAGGACGCGCCGCACAACAAACGCCCGCGCCAAGACAGACGGCGAGCACCCAAGTAAAAACACGAAACCGCGTCATGACCGAACCATCCCCTGACGCGTTCAACTTGTGAACGTCCCGCCCATTTCAAGCAAATCCGGCCGCCGGCGGCTCGTCAAGTCAACCGCCTGACGGCGACGCCAGTCCGCCGCCTTGCCGTGGTCGCCGTTGAGCAGCACGTCCGGTACGACCATCCCGCGAAAGACGGGCGGCCGCGTGTATTGCGGGGCTTCGAGCAATCCATCCTCCCCAAACGATTCGCCGGCCGTCGCCGCTGCGCCACCGCCAAGGACGCCCGGCAGCAGACGTACCGTGGAATCGATCATCGCCGCCACGGGAATCTCCCCGCCCGTGAGAACGAAATCGCCCATCGACACTTCGTCCGTCACGAGCCGACGAACCCGCGCGTCGATGCCTTCATAGTGTCCGCACAGAAAAACGAGATGTTCCTCCCGCGCAAACGCCTCCGCCATCCGCTGCGTGTAGGGCGTCCCCGTCGGCGTCGTCAACACCACGCGACTTCGTGCGGGCGGCGGGACGGCCGCATCCGCCCGCGCCGTAGCTAGACACATCTCGATGGCCTCGTGCCAAACGTCGGGTTTCATCAACATGCCGGGACCGCCCGAATAGGGCTTGTCGTCCACCGTCCGCCGCTGATCACGTGCAAAATCGCGGAGGTCGACCGTGCGGATGGACACGCGGCCGGCGCGAGCGGCGCGGGCGATGATACTCTCCCCCAGAAACCCACGGAACATTTCGGGAAAGACGGTGATGATGTCGATGGAAAGCATGGGCGGATTATAGCAAAAAAAGAGGCCGATGCAGAGAAGCACCGGCCCTTTGCCTGCAAACGCGCGAAAGATTATTTCTTGACGAGCTTGCGGACAGCCTTGTGGCTGCAGAACGTCCGTTCCGTGTAGAGCTTGGCGCGGCGGGACGGATTCGACTTCACCACGACGACCTTCTCGACCGCCGGGCTGTTGAAGGGGAAGAGCTTCTCGACGCGCACGCCATACGTGTCGCGCGAAACGGTGAAGTTCGCGGACGGCTGACGGCCGTTGTCGATTGCGAGAACCTTGCCCTCGAAATCCTGAAGGCGCGTCTTACCGTCGCCTTCCTTGATGCGGATGGACACGCGAACCGTGTCCCCCGTGTGGAACTCCGGGAACTTCTTATCGGCAAGCTTCGCCGTCTGTTCCGCGTTGATCTTGTCCAGAATTGCGATACCCATGGTGACCTAGACCTTTCTATCAGCCCTTCTTCTCTTGCTTCTTGGCCTTGCGCGCATGGTGCGGCTTGAGCTCCGGATTGCGGGCGCGACGGATCAGCGACGCGGCCGTGGCGGAGGGCTGCGCCCCGTTCGCCAACCAAGCGTCCACACGTTCAAGGTTGAGCTGGAAGTTGTTGTCCTTCATGGCCGTATCGTACCAGCCGAGGATTTCCAGGAACTTGCCGTCACGCGGGGAACGCGCATCGGCCGCGACAATGCGGTAAGTCGCGTGGTTCTTGCAACCCGTGCGACGCAATCTAATCTTGACCATACTTTCGTTAACCTTTTGTTTCGGTGAAAACGGCGGGTAGTCTATCACACCTCGCCGCGATTTGCAAGAGGAAATCAGATAAGCGCATTACAAAACTATTCTGCAATCTTTTTAGAGGGTTCGCCACGAACCTGAACTGAAGCCGCTGATAGGGCGTACACACAAACACACATGCGTTTACCCGTGAACGGAGACCGTGCATCGTTCGAAGAGTAAACCTGCATCATGCCAGGTAAAACAAGCCCCTGGGCCTTCTTGCGAATTTCGTATGCGTAATCGGATTCGACTTGTGCAACGCCTTCTTGCCCCACCGTCTTTCGGATACTTTTCCTAATCGCCACTTCTTCTCCAGAAAGATTTTCAAGAAAACAGTAGGCCACATATCTTCTCGCTCGAATGTTCGCCAATCGCATTGCCGTTTTAACCGCCCCCCTTCCTTCCCCTTTGAGTTCCGCGACACCGATTCCCAGAAAACAAGCCCGGCCCTGTTCATCTGTCCAAAAACAGGGGCCGACAAGAGACACAAGATCTTGCTTCTCTGCCCATCGTTCCAATACTTCGTCTTCTACTCTCTGCGGATGAGTAAAAATTTTGATGGCCTCTTCTTCTAGTTGCAGACTCCATTTCAACGCAATCGCCACTTGCATTTTCCCCTGTACAATCTTCTGACGCCGAGCGACGACTCGGCATCCAATCGGGTGACCTTCCGTCCTCATCCGTACAACCCGTGTCGTCGCCTTGTAACGCGAGTTTTCACGGTTGGACGATTCAACAGCTCTCGCCGCCGAAAGATTCCCCGAAAGTGTTTTTGAAACCTCTAATGCGGCTTTTGCCCGAGCAACGGATAGCATCTCGACAAATTTCTCTTCCCACCCCTCGACACCTTCCGTCCGTGAAGCAACGACACTTCCAACACCAACAATCTCTTCCGTTATTGGATTAAATTCTTCCACCAAACCCAACTTCTCAAGATCTTTTCTGATCTCGAAGACCGCTGAATCTTCAGAATCCGCATATGAAGACAAGACAACTCCTCCAACGACAACCGCCAGAAGAGCCAAATGTTTGAAAACTATCATCTTTCAAATTTCTCGTTGTGATTTGCAATGATGATTCGCTTGGCCTTGTCAATTGTCGCCGCGTCATTCGAGGTGCAAACAAGATGCCAGGCATTTCCATCCGCCAGATACTTTTTTTGTAGTTTTTGGTATACGACACAAAGATCGGCAGATGCTATTTTGTCGTTGGGATCCAAAAACAACGCTTGATGGTAGGCAATTACGGCATCATGCATTTTCCCGGCCGTCCGTAAAGCCGCGCCATAGAAACGCCATGCCAACGCATTGCCCGGATTTGCTTCAACTGCATTTCCCAGAAGATTCAAGATCCTTGGCAAATTTTCTCCTTGATTGAAAAGAACTTGAGCCTCTTTGAATGCCCCATCATCGTCCCGAGGTCTTGAAACACTCTGCATACGCCCAAATGAATGCAATGCATATCGTTGGACACACGTTCCGTTTTTGAACACTTCCGACTTCTCTTGAACATCGGCAAACAGTTTTCCATACTCATTCCAAACCCCATCGTATTTTTCAGCAAGGCTTTCGATGGAACTTCTCACCAGTGTTTGATAATCTCCTGCAACCGTATTCGCTCTCAGTGCGTTTATGTGAAACTGAATCAAATCACCATTCTTGGCGTCGATTCTCGCGCGTACTGCCCATGCTTCAGAACAGGATGGACAAATCTTCAACACATCTTCGGCGTCCACTGGACTTCGTGCACTCATGTTCCATTTACCGACAGCATTCACGACCTCCATATAGTCAACGCCATCGCCAAAGCAGATCACGCCACCTTGATTAAAAAACATCGGAATTGTCGCACCGAGCGCAGTATAAAACTCAAGTTTTTCATCAAATGCCTTTAAGGTTCCTAGTTTCCCATGCAACAAAGACACCCAGTCATCGAACCTTCTTTTTGTTGGCGTTCCGGAAATGACTTTTTCTCTCGCTTCCTTTATCGGAGCCAATTCAAGCGCCGTAACATCACGGAAACGGATTCCCGTTCGTTTCCTTTCGATTGAAAAGCGCCTTGCATTCGGAATCGTGAACGCTTCCCAAGGCATCAACTGCTCTGTCACTTTTGGCAAAAAGGGCGAAATGACCACCCCCGTTTTTCCTCCCACATATTTTTCGAGCGCATCTAATTGTGCAGACAGAATCAACGCATTCAAACTGCCATCCTCGGACTTGTCCTCGTCGTCTTCAACAATGACAAACAAATACTCGCCGCTCTCTTGAACAGAGGGCGGCGAATCTTTGAAACTTTCGCGATAAATTCTGGAAGCTTCAACAAGGGACGCCGCGACCGACATGTGTGTCATTGACACCATGCCGATCACGGTCATACAAGCTCTCAAAAACCTATTCATCGTCCTCGTCCGCCACGAAACGAGTACCCGTCTGAAGACGTCCCTTGGTTTTCGCGGGTTCAGAAGGAGCAGACGTACTCTTCATGTCTGAACCTGCCTTTCGAACGGAAACGGCACGTTTCTTTGTAGCCGCATCACGACTCATCGTATCCACATTGCGAGCGCCAGCGGTACGTACGGCGGCGTTGTTGCGAGAGGCTTTAATCTGCTGATCCATGCGTTGGATCCGTCCACGTTCAAATTCCTGCAACGAGTTGATTTCAAGGCCCGCCACGTGCATCTTATCGCGAATGTTACGCATGGCTTTTGCAGTTGAAGCATTGATGCCATAAATGACGGCATAGACGTCCTGTCCAGTGGCATCCTTCACTCTGTACTCGCCCAACTTGCCAAGGCCATAGAGGTTGAGATCATTAAACCGCTCCATCGAATGTTCGTAATAGGCTTTATAAATACTATACTGATCTGCGAACCCAATGTTTTTACGATCCTTGCCCTGCATGAGCTTGTTAACTTCTTGATACGTTGCGGCATCTGCATAGATTGAATACCCAACTTCTGCACGCGCTTCAAGGCGGGCAATTTTAAGGTTTTGCTCTTCCTGATCGGCGTTGTCGCTACACGGCGCAAGGGCGATTCCCATGAACCAGAGATCGCCATTCTTGTCAATATAGGAACGCGGCCCAATCCAGTCCGACAAAGCGCCTGAAGTACGCTTTTTGGCAAGCCACTTCTGAACTGTATTCTTGCCGGGTTTCAACTTGAGAGGCTTTGCTGCCAAAACACACTGCGAGGCCGCCATGCGTTCTCCACTCCACGAGTAAAGAATGCAAATCTCATACTGATACTTTCCGTTTTTATTCGAAACAGAATCGGCCTGCTGAAGAACCGTACAACCATGAATTTGGAGCGATGAAACAAGTACTATCTTGCTCGTCAATTGCTTGGTGATCTGCCCCCTAGCCGTTTCTACTTTCTCAAGCATCCCTTCATACTCTTCCTTGGCACGTTCAAACTCCACCTTCGCATTGGCGTAAACTTCCTTTTTGTCGGCGTCGTACTTCGCGGCAACATTCTCCTTGTCGGATTTGACAAACCAGGCCGAAATGGAGGCCATCAACTCCGACATCGTCATGCCTTTCTTGTTCGTCGCAGCTTCATCGAGATCTACCCCCAATTTCTCAAGTTGTCTACGCGATGCTTCGATTCTTTTCTCGATGTTTCCTTTTTCCTCGGCGACTTGTTTGGCGATCGGGTTCTCTGGAATCTCCAATATGCGTTCCGCAGACATCGATGAATAAATTGTTTTGATAATCTCTGCTTTTGCATTGAGCAAAAGTTCAGACATCTTTTCCGTACGCAGATTCAGGTAATCTGAAGAGACCTCGGGATTGGAAATGTCAAACTTGATCGACTCTAGTACAACAATGCGATCCTTCGCCTCGTCATACGTTCCAATCTGATATTCCTTGTCTTCCACATACATCGAAATCTGTTCTTTGGCAGATTTCGGAACTTCAGGAACAGGCTCTTCCGCAACCATCTGGTCGGCGGCAATCGCGCCATCCATTTTCTGTTCAAAAGGAGCTTCCCCCTGAAGAATCGTTGAGGACGCGCTCTCAACGACAGAAGCGGAGGTCTCTGTCGTTGACTTGCCGTCTCCAAACTCTTGTGCACCAACAGCCCCCGTGCCAATGGCAACCGAGGCCGCGACAGCCAATTTAAATATCGATGCTTTCATCTCTTTCCTTCTCCTTCATGAGTTTAACGTTTGCTTGATTCGCATTTAACGACAAATCGTATGAACCGGTACATGACTCTGCCATTCGCACCGGTCACCCTTTCAATCGACGAGTTCAATTGAAACGGAAGAAATCTTTAAAAGATCGTCTTTTTGCAGATTGAAAGGAACCCATTCCACATATCGCTCGGCGGCGGCACGAAGCAAGGGCGTGACAATCCAATATACTTCAGGTTTCCCACCACTTCCAAAAGATCGTTCCAAACAGACACAGTTACTTAACAAGTTTCCGCCTTTATTCGTTCCCTCGGCATTTGGTTGCCATCGCCCATATGCAACTTCTTCATCGTCCGTCCCTTTAAAAACGATCTCATACCGTGGCCCCGAAACGTTCATTCCACCTATTTTATTCTGCCATTCGTCAATAATTTTTGCAGAAATGCCATCGACTGTATAGGCTTCTCCCTTCATTGACATCCCTTTTCCTTTTATCCCCGTCACAAGAATTACCGTCAGGGGCTTACCTTTCAGTTCGTATTCGTGTTGCCGCCAAACACCGCAGGTTTCAATCTTAAATGGATGTCCGCCCAAAGTTCGCCCCCAACAGATATCTGAACGGGAGAGTGCCAAACGAAATACATCTAATCCATCAAAAAACCCCGTTGAACCGAACACTTCATATCCATGGAAAGAACCCACGCATTTATCAGGTCCATTCTGAATATATTTTTGTCCGTCAGCACGCGCAGACTGACATCGATCTTCAACGGCGTCCAAAATACGTACTTTTTTAGGCGGAGTAATTGAAATCTGATCAAGTACTTGTTTGAGTCGTGGCATAAACCCTTTCAAATAACGTTCCCGGTCGACCGAGATTTGAAAAGGATACATCAACCGAACCCTTTCGGAATCGTCCGTATTTTCAACGATCTTCGGTTTGTTTGACACGAGCGTTGCCGTCAGAAGCTGTTTACACGGATCAAAATCGCTGAGTACGTTTTTTAGAAGCGCCGCACCATCGACATTCCGCGTTTCTGTTGTGACAATTGACGCATGCACATTCTTCAGCGAATTTCCCAACGTAACTTTCGAGGCCAGCATCAAATCCGAAAGCTTCTTCACAAGGGGTGTTTTGCGAACTTCCGCTAGAATTCGTACTTGAACGAGAGAATCTACAACCTCCTCTTTTATGATGTCATATTTCTGAATAAAGGCATTGCTTTGCGTCAAAACTTCATCGGAAAGGAGTCTGTCGTTTTTTATCTGTTGCTCAGTATCGACATAGAGACCGACCGCACTTTCAACAGCATCACGATATGCGTCTTTTAGCGCCTCGACCTTGTTCGCGCCAACACCGCGAGCCTTGACTCTCAACACATCTTCAGAGCCGTGCGCCACCATGCCGTTCGTGGTGTCAGACAAGTCGCCACCTACGTTGAGCGTTTGTGTGGCGGCTTGAATGGATATGCCGCAACATCCAAGTGCGGCCACGAAAATGGCAAGTATCGGAAAATCTTTGCTCATAAAAGTTCCTTTCTCAGTTTTTGACTTCAGTGTCCGTTTGAACGCCCTCCTTTTAAGGGCATATCGTTGATTTGAAAATGGCCTTGACTTCATCGTCCGCGCAAACTTGATTGTGGCGTGATTTGCTGATCCCGACGGTTTTGGTGTGTGCACACCGTTTTTCCATGAGAAAGCGCGAGAATTTTGCGCACCAGTCCCTCCTTTGAGACCCCGTCCTCCCGTGATATGCAATCAAGCAACCCTGGGGATTCTTTCTCGACTACAGCGATGATTTTTTCGACTTTACTCATTTTCAGCACTCCCCCTTGGCTTGCGCTTCCGCTTCGAGCACCTGCTTGTAGGCTCTTATACGCGCACAAAACTCTTCTGCAACACAGCCATCTACAATTACACCAGAACGCAGCGCTTCACACACAATGCCGCTTCTCAAAATGTCGGAGAGCGTCTTTCCTTGACGTTCTGCCGTCAAAATGGCAATGGCCTTCTCCTCGGCAGAAAGGTACAACGACACTCTGAACACACCAGGAGCGTGTTTTCCATGGCGAGAAGCACCATCTGTTTTCTTAGGTCTTGCCATATTCAATATTGTTCACCCTTGCATGGATAATTATATCATAAGGTGTGTGCACACCGCAAGAGGGAAGAAACTTTTGGAGGTTCCCAATTTTTTCTTGGCGGACGGCGAAACGTTTGCTGAAGCATGGGCCGCCGCGCGGGCGATGACCGTTGCCCTCCCAGACTCCGAAACTCCCGGTGCGAAAGCAACAACGAGGAGATGCCGACGATGAAATTACTTTCGCTGCGGGGAGTTCTGGAGTTTGAGAGTTTTCAACCGTTACGCCATCTGTTCGCAGGCAATCTCTGCGAGCGTGTGCAGTTTCCCGGGGAATCTGAAATAAGGGTACTCCGGACGGTTTTGCCAGGCACTCTACGCCGGACGGCCTTGTAGGGCGCACCGGACGGTTTTGCCAGATCCTCTACACCGGACGACCTTGTAGGACACACGCATCGATTCGCGCCACGAGCGCCGTCGGCCCATGTCCGGACACGTCCGCCAAAATTTCCCGCCAGACGGTCCGCGCCCGCGCAATCGCCGCCGCGTACGCCCCCATGCCCGTCACGTTTCGCTCA
>CAYZYQ010000075.1:0-5386 GCA_964482645.1 uncultured Lentisphaeraceae bacterium
GGGCATGGTGGCACCTCAGACGGAATCGCCCGCCGCCGCCGTCGTCTCCGCCGGACGTGGCGAACTCAACGGCACGGCGTGTGTCGTGGAAAACGACCCGATGGGCGACTTGATGGATTCGATGGAGGAGCTGTCGTTCCAGTTCGAGGAAAAGGCGGCGAAACGTCTGTCCGACCGGCGGATGGGGCCGCTTCAGGGTGCGCGGTCGGCGTTCGTCAAGGCGCTGGAGGCGTGGCTGTCGGTGATGCCCGATCTGCCGGGGCGGGAGCGTCTGGCGGCGTTCATCCAGAACGCCCGCGCCAAACTGGACGCGGGCGCCCGCCCGTCCGTCGACGCCTTTCTGAAGGAACTGGCTCGCGAATCGACCGATCCGAGCCATCAGTTCGCGATGCTCGACCTGCTGGAGCAGATGCTGGGGGCGGACGAGGCGGGACTGCGCGACCTCATCCGTTCGGCGCGGACGCAGTTGATGGCGGAGAAGGGCGCGGAGGTCAAGGCCGGCATCAACCTCGCCGAGGAGGTGAACGCCCGCGCGTCCACGCCCGGCGAAATGCAGGATCTGCGCGATCTCTACCGCAGCGAGACGATCGGATTCACGACGCCGCAGAACTGCTTCCGTTCCCTGCTGGCCACGCGCGGCGCGGGCGGCCTGTCGGCGGCCATCGATTTTCTTATCGCGGGCTGCGGCGCGGATCTGAAGTCCGCCGCGCCGTCGCAGGACGCCGTGGCGCTGGGGCGCATCCTCACCGACCTCGGGTGCGTCCACGCGCTCCAGACGGCGTTGGAGAAATTGTCGCAGCTGGGGGCGCGGATGGAGACGCAGTTCGGCGAATCGTGTTTCCTGAACGGCGAACAGTTGACGGGCCGCGTCCTCGACTTGACGGAACAGGCGTTCGTCGCGGCGACGGCGATTGCGCACCTGGTGGGCGACTGCGGTCTGCGGCGTCTGCTCGCGCAGATGGATTTCACGCGCGAACTGACGCGGCTCTTCCGTCAGCTCTCGCCGCGCCTCTTTGCGAAAGAGGGCGACCGGGCGCGTCTGGTGGACGCCGCCCAGGAGCATTTGGACGGATTGATCGCACAGGAAGAAGAAAGCGAGGCGACGGCATGACGGCGGCGCCGAATTGGATTGATGCGGTCGTGCGCGACTTCGGGCGCGGCGCGGGGATGGATTCGTTCGCGTTGAACGAACGCGGCGTCGCGGCGTTGCGGTTTGAGGACGGGCGGACGCTGCGGTTCGAATACGTGAACGACGAACTCGCCGTCTCGATGTCCGTGCCCGTGCGGAACGACGCGGCGACGGCGCGGCGGATTCTCGCGACGGCCCATCCGTCGGCGGCGCGGGACGGGTTGCGCGTCCGCGCCGGCTATCTGGAGAAGACGGGCTGCGCCGTGTTCGCCGTGCGGTTCGCGGCGCGGGACGTCACGCGCCCCGCGCTCGAACGGGCGTTTGGCGTCCTGTGGCGGATCGCGTCCGAATACGGAGGTGCGGCATGAGTCTGGGCGTTTCACGCACAACGGACCCGCTGCGGTTCGACACGGGCATTGGCACGGCCGCGTTCGCGGAGGTGCTGGACACGCCCGCCGCCGGCGAACTGCAGAAAGCGCTTCTGCCGGGATCGACGACCGTCTCCCAGGCCGTGGACGCGCTCTTCCCGACGGATCGCGCCGTGCGCGACGAAATCCTCGCCGCGCTCGTGGCCGGCAATACCGTGGCCTTGCGGACGCCGAGCGGATTCAATGCGGCGGCCCGTCATGCGGCGCGGTCCCTGCGCGCCCGTTCGACCGACGCCGCCGACCGCGCGGCGCATGAAATCGAAACCCTGCTTGCGGACGTCGATCTCTTCGAGCGTTACCGCATGGCGTTGCTGGAGACATGATGTTCGGCAGACTGACAAACTTCTCAAACGTGTTTTCGCGCTTCGGCGATCTGGTGCTGGCGGTTCTCGTCGTCTGCATCATCGGGCTGCTCATCATCCCGCTGCCGACGCCGATGGTGGACTTGCTCATCGCGACGAACATCATGATCTCCACCGTGATGCTGATGCTCTCGCTCTATCTGCCGCGCGCGCTCGCGTTCTCCACGTTCCCCTCGATGCTGCTGTTCACGACGCTCTTCCGCCTCGCGCTGAACGTGACGACGACGCGCCTCATCCTCCTCAAGGCCGATGCGGGCGAAATCATCTACACGTTCGGCAACTTCGTGGTGAGCGGCAACTTCATCGTCGGCGCGGTCATCTTCCTCATCATCACGATCGTGCAGTTCATCGTGATCGCCAAAGGCGCGGAGCGCGTCTCGGAAGTCGCGGCGCGGTTCACGCTGGACGCCATGCCCGGCAAGCAGATGTCCATCGACGCGGATATGCGGGCCGGCGCGATCGACCAGACGACCGCCCGCCAGCGTCGCACGGAACTCGCGAAGGAATCGCAGCTCTACGGCGCGATGGACGGCGCGATGAAGTTCGTCAAGGGCGACGCGATCGCGGGGCTGATCATGACGGCGGTCAACATCATCGGCGGCCTCTGCATCGGCGTCTTCATGAACGGCAAGGACGTGGGCTGGGCGATTACGAAGTACGGCATTCTGACGATTGGCGACGGCCTCGTCTCGCAGATTCCCGCGCTGCTCGTGTCGATCACGGCCGGCATCATCGTCACCCGCGTCGGGGACGTGGACAACAAGCCGCTCGGCCAGGACATCATCGACCAGTTCTTCGCGCAGCCCAAGGCGATTCTGCTCGGCGCGGTCATGCTCGTCGCCATCGGCTTCATCCCCGGTTTCCCGAAACTCCAGATCTTCGGCCTTGCGGCGTTCGTCGCGGCGGTGGGCTACAGTCTGCAGCTCAAAGCCCGCCTCGCGAAAGCGCGCGCGGCGCGAAGTGAAGACCCGCTGGCCGCCGCCGCGCCCTCGGAGGGGAACGCGCCCCGGCCGAAGAAGAAGGACGGCGACGATTTCTCGATGGTCACGCCGCTGACGGTGGACATCGATGCGAACATTCGCGGGGCGCTGTCCTACGACGCGCTCAACGAGCAGATCATGTCCATCCGCCGCGCCCTCTACCACGATCTCGGCGTGCCGTTCCCCGGCATCAACCTGTCGCTCAACCCCGCCCTCACGGACGGTCGCTACCGGATTCTCGTCAATGAAGTCCCCGTGTCGGAAGGGGCGCTCCGCAAGGGGTTCATCTTCGCGCTGGAATCCCAGGAGAACCTCCTGGCCACGGGTGTGGCGTTCGAGAACGGCCGCCCGTTCCTGAATGGCTACGAGACGTGCTGGGTGGCGGAGGCGGACAAGGCGAAGCTCGACGAAAGCGGCATCCGTTCGCTCGACCTCGGCGGCGTCCTCTCCTACCATCTGTCGAGCGTTCTGCGGCGGTACGCGCACGAGTTCCTGTCGTTGCAGGAGACGCGCCTCCTGTTCGACCACATGGAGCAGGACGCGCCCGAACTCGTCAAGGAAGTTCAGCGCGTATTGCCGCTCCAGCGGATCACCGACGTCTTCCAGCGGCTCGTCCAGGAAGGCATCAGCATCCGCGACCTGAAGCGCATCACGCAGACGCTCATCGAATGGGGGCAGCGGGAGAAGGACGCCGTGCTGCTCGTCGAGTACGTGCGGTCGGCGTTGAGTCGCTACATCTCCTACAAGTTCAGCGGCGGGCAGAACATCGTCGCGGCCTATTTGCTCGACCCGTCGCTGGAGGAGAAGATTCGCAAATCCGTGCGCCAGACGTCCGGCGGCTCATATCTGGCCATGGATCCCGCGACCGTTCGCGCCATTCTCGCCGTCGTCAAGCGGACGATCGGCGACCTTGCGAAAATCCCGCAGAAGCCCGTCGTCATCGTCTCGGTGGACATCCGCCGCTACTTCCGCAAGATCGTCGAAAAGGACTACTATGAACTGCCGGTGCTGTCGTTCCAGGAATTGAGCGCCGAAATCAACATCCAGCCCCTTGGGAGGCTTAAACTGTGAACTTCCTTTTGAAAATCGTACGCGGCCCGAACGCGGGCGCGGAGGCGGCGCTGCCGGACGGCGTCGCCGTCACGCTGGGCAAGGACGATGCCTGCGACATCGTGCTGGCGGACGCCACGCTCCCCGACGCGGCGGCGACTCTGACGGCGGCGGGCGACGGCGTGACGCTGGACGGTGAACGTCTGGCGCCGTTCCACGTCGTCGAGCGCGGCGCCACCGCGTTCGCCGTCGGCCCGTCGGACGCGGCATGGGCGGATCTCGTCTGGCCCGCGCCGCCCGACCCGCCGAAAGACGCGCCCGCGCCGGAAGCGTCCGATGGTCCGCCGGACACGTCCGCCGCGTCCGATGCGCCGGCGGCGCGGCCGACGCGCGGACGCGGGTGCATGGGCTGCGGAATCCTGCTCGTGGTCGTGCTGCTGGCGCTGGGCGGCCTCGGCTGGTTTTTCCGCGACGCGGCGAAACCGTACGCCGAGCGGGCCGTGTCCGAATGGCAGCGCCTCGTGCGCACGTTCGGGGGCGCGGACGCCGCGTCCGTTGAAGGGAATGAATCGGACGCCGCGTCGCCGTCCGTCGGCGACGGGGTGGGCGAAACCCTCTCCGCCCTCGCCGCGCGGCACGGTCTGGCGTTCATCACCAACGACGCGCACGCGGTGCTGGGCGGCAATTTCACCACCCGCGCCGAACGTCTCGCCGTCACGGCCGCCGCCTACGCCGCGCAGCCGGGCGTCGACCTTGATCTTTCCGACGACGAATCCCTGCGCACGGCGGCGGTCGACACGCTGGCGCTTCTCGCCGAGAACGGGTTGCGCGTTTCCGCCGCGACGAACCGCGCGCTCGCGTTGGCGGGGACGACGGCCGATCTGCGCCGCGTGTTGGAGGCGTTGAACGCCGATCTGCCGAAGCTGCGCACGGTGGACTGTGCGGGCGTGACGATCGTTCCGGCGGACGAGACCGTTCCCGACGCGGCCGCCACGCCGGCCGTCGCCGGCAAGCCGCACGGCGCACGGCGCACGGTCATTTCACGTGCCGCCGCGTCGGGGAATCCGTCGCTGCCCGTCTGCGGCATTCTCACAACCCCCTATCCGTGTCTCGTGCTGCGCAACGGGACGCGGGTGATGGCGGGGGCGTCGCTGGGTGACCGCGTGGTGGCGCGGATCGACGCGGACGCCGTCACGCTCACCAATGCAACCGGGAGCATCGTATGGAAACCGTGACGCGGGAACCGATACGTCTGCTCGAAATCGAGCGCGAACTGGCGGGGCCGGACAAGGCCGTCGCGTTTGCCCGCTACGACGGCATCCTCGCCCGTCTGGGCGAACGGTTGTCGGCGGCGTTGACGGAAGGGCTGCCGCCCGACGAATTTCCACGCGCCGCCGCGCTGGCCGAGGCCAACACGGTTGCGCGGAAGATTTTACG
>CAYZYQ010000075.1:5486-11118 GCA_964482645.1 uncultured Lentisphaeraceae bacterium
ACGACGATGACGAACATCAACAAGAACCTTGGCGACGCGCTCTCCTCGATCGCGTCCAACTTCCGGTAATCGCCGATGTTCGATCTGGCGCCCGAAGAAGCGCGGTTGTTGTTGAACGTCGCGTTGATGGCGACGGGGCAGAACCGTTTCCGGTCCGCCGCGAAGATTCTCGCGGCGCTGGCGGCGTTTCGCCCGGAAGCGGCGTCTGTCGCATCGGCCAACGCCGTCCTCTTCCTCAGCATGCGCGACTTCCAGGGTGCGGTCGACTATCTCGACCGCGACGCCATTCCGCGTTTTCCGGACGCGGCGATGCTCAAAGCGTTCAAGGGGCTGGCGCTGTTGAGGATGGATCGCCGGGCCGAGGCCCGCGTCCCCCTCGCGGAGGCCGCCAACCAGTCCGCCGATCCTGCGGCGGCGCAACTTGCAAAGGACTTGCTGATATGACAGAATCGATGATCGTCGAGGCGATTCGCGCGGCGGGCGGGGCGTCGGCCGCCGCCGTGCCGCCCGTTTCCGCGCCGTTGACGGTGGCGCCCCCCGCCGCCGTGTCGCGCTTCCAGGCCGCAATGGCGGCGGATCCGGTGCCGTTTGCGTCGGAGACGGCCGCCGCGTGGCGTTCCGCCCAGGTGAACAACCAGGGCATTCTGCACCGCATCCGCGCCTTGTCGGACAACGCCCATACGCGGCACGTGACGTCCGGCGAACTCGTGGAACTCCAGTACGAACTGATGAACCTCTCCTTCCAGCAGACGGTCGTCACGAAGGTCGCCGACAAATCGTCCACCGCAATCCAGACGTTGGTGAAAAACCAGTGAAAAAAATCATTCCAGTTTTGGCCGCGCTCGCCTTGTTCGCGGGATGCGACCGGGAGACGACGCTCCACGCCGGTTTGGAGGAAAGCCAGGCGAACCTCGTGCTGGCCGCGCTGCTCGACGCGGGCATCGGCTGCCACAAGGCGCCGGGCGAGGAGGGGACGTGGAACGTTCTCGTCTCCGAGCCGAAGTTCGCCGAAGCGGTGAACCTGCTCGAACGGCAGGGGCTGCCGCGCCGCGCCCGGCAGGGCGTGGCGGAGGTCTTCAAGAAGACGGGCATGATCTCGTCGCCCAGCGAAGAGCGCATCCGCTTCATGGACGCCCTCGCGCAGGATCTCGCCCGCACGATCTCGATGATCGACGGCGTGGTGGACGCCCGCGTCCACGTCGTCCTGCCGGCAAACGACCCGTTCGCCCGCAACGTCCTGCCGTCGTCCGCCGCCGTGGCCATCCGCGCCCGGTGGGATGCCGACCTCGCCGACTTCGTGCCCTCCGTCAAGGGCCTCGTCAAGAACGCCATCGAGGGTCTTGCCCACGACAAGATCCAGGTCACGCTCTTCCGGGATCGTCCACCCAAAAAATGACATGACGACCGACGAACGACAATTTCTGCTGACGGCGGTGTGGATGTTCATGCGCCACGGCCAGCGCGACCGCGCGCGCGCCATCTGCGAAGCGCTCGTGGAGGCGGAACCACGCGACGGCGTGGCCGTCGTCGCGTGGGCGGATCTGCTCTTGGACGGTGGCGACGCCGCCCGTGCGCTGGACGCATTGCGCGGCGCGGACGTTCCGCCGGATCTCGCCCACGTCGAGGCCGTGCTGGAAACGCGCGCCCTCCGACTTCTCGGACGCGCGGACGAAGCGCGGGCGCGTTGGACGCGCTATCTCGCATCACGGAAAGGGGCGGCACGGCAATGGCTGGCGAATTGACGTTGGAACAGGCACGCGCCCTCGTCGGCAACGACGTCCTCTGGCCGCGCGTACGCGATTTTCTCTGGCGGTTTGCGAGCCAGATCGACGCGACGTGGATCGACGACCTTCGCGCCGCGTCGCATCTGCCGTCCGACGTGTCTGCGGCGGCGTGGACGTCGCCCCGCGTCCAGGCGTGGTTGCTGGACGAATTGGGCGTTGCGCCGTGTTTCCACGATTTCCCGGCCACCGACGGCAGCCGTCTGCTGCTTCTTGACGCGGCGACGCTGGACGCGCTCGCCCGCTGGCTGGGGGCGCTTGCGTACGCCAGGTCCCTCCGCCGCCTCACCGACGGCGCGGCCGTCCGTGCATTCAAGGCCGCGCTGCCGGGCGTTTATCCAGACGTCCTGTCCTACACCGCCTATTTCAAGGCCGTTGAGTCGAATGGCGTGGACGCGCCGACGGCCGACGACGTCGTGGCGGCGGGCTACGGACAGTTGTTTTCGCTTTTCGCGGCGTTGCCTGCGCCTCTCGTGGCGCGTCTCGTGTTCAAGTTCCCGAAATCGCGGCGCAGCCTCTGCGTGCCGCAGGATGGAAGGGCGGTGACGCTGGCCGTCGTCCACAAACTGCTCAAACTCAAGTTCCCGGAGGCGTATAGAATATGCTGCTTGTGAACAAACCGAATTTCGTGCTGGCGTCTGATCGCCGGGTCGTCAAGGCGACGGACGTCGGGACGGTTCGTGCCGCCGCCGACATCCTCGCCGCCGCCGAAGCGGAGGCCGCCCGCATCCGCGAGGAGGCGAAGGCCGCGTTCGAGGCCGAGCGACAGCGCGGGTATGCGCAGGGAGTGGCCGAAGGGAAGATGGAGATCGCCGCGCAGAAGCTCGATCTCGTGGATGCCTCCGTGTCGTTCATGGAAGGCGTGGAAGAGAAGATGGCGGACGTCGTGATGAAAGCCCTGCGGTCGTTCGTCGTGGACGTCGGCGACCGTAAAATGGTCGTCCAGATCGTTCGCAAGACGATGGCCGCCGTCATTCGGACGCAGAAGCAGATCGTTCTGAAAGTCGCGCCGGAGATGGTGGCGACGGTCACGGCCCGCGTGGCGGAGTTCCGGACCGCCTATCCGATCATCGAGACGCTGGACGTGGTGGCGGATGCGCGGCTGTCGGGCGCGGCGTGTGTTCTCGAAACCGAAGCGGGTGTGGCGGACGCCTCGGTCGAGACGCAGCTGGCCGCCATTGAGAAGTCGCTCAAACGCCACATTGCAAGGGGAACGTGATGGACGGCGTGTTCGACTACATTCCCGAAGTCCTGTCGCACGCCGTGGAGGACGTGCAGCCCATCGACGTAAAAGGCCGCGTCATCCAGGTTGTCGGCACGATCATCAAGGCGTCCGTGCCGGGCGTCAAGGTCGGTGAAATCTGCATCCTGCGCAATCCGTGGGAAGACCGCGAAGTCCAGGCGGAAGTCGTCGGCTTCACGAAGACGGCCGTGCTGCTGACCGTGCTCGGCGCGATGATCGGCATCTGCGGCGAGACGGAAGTCATTCCGACGCGGCGCGTCCAGATGGCGCCCGTCGGCAAGAACCTCCTCGGCCGGGTGCTCGACGGGCTGGGGCGTCCGATGGACGTGGAGACGAAAGGCCCGTTGCGTCCCGACGGCTACTATCCCGTCTACGCCGAACCGCCTTCGCCGCTTGAACGGCGCATCATCTCCCGCCCGATTTCGCTGGGCGTCCGCGCGATCGACGGTCTGCTCACCTGTGGCGAGGGGCAGCGCATGGGCATTTTCGCGGCGGCGGGCGGCGGCAAGTCGACGCTGCTGGCGCAGATCATCCGCAACACCGAGGCCGAAGTCACGGTGCTGGCCCTCGTGGGCGAACGCGGACGCGAAGTGCGCGAATTCATCGAAAAGGATCTGGGGCCGGAAGGCCTGAAGAAATCCGTCCTCGTCGTCTCCACGTCCGACCGGTCGTCGATGGAACGGCTCAAGGCCGCCTACGTCGCGACGGCCATTGCCGAGAGTTTCCGTGACCAGGGGCGGAAGGTGCTGCTGCTCATGGATTCCGTCACGCGCTTCGGCCGCGCCCAGCGCGAGATCGGCCTGGCCGCCGGCGAGCCGCCGACGCGGCGGGGCTTTCCGCCCAGCGTCTTCAGCGAACTGCCGCGTCTCATGGAACGCGCGGGCAATTCCGCGAAAGGATCCATCACCGCGCTCTACACCGTGCTCGTGGAGGGCGACGACATGACCGAGCCGATTGCGGACGAGACGCGCTCCATTCTCGACGGGCATATCATCCTCTCGCGCAAGCTCGCCCAGATGAACCACTACCCGGCCATCGACATTCTCGCGTCCGTGTCGCGCTGCCAGTCCGCCATCATCGCGAAAGACCACAAGGCCGCCGCCGGCAAGTTGCGCACGCTTCTCGCCAAGTACGCGGAGGTCGAACTGCTGTTGCGGATTGGCGAGTACAAGAAGGGGGCTGACCCCGAAACGGACGAGGCCATCGACAAACACGCCGCCGTCACCGCGTTCCTGCGGCAGGGGCTGACCGAAGTCCCGGTCTATGAAGACACGTTGCGGAAACTGAAGGAGGCCGTGTCGTAATGGCCTACGTGCTCCAGCCGCTGGTGCGCATTCGCACGATGCGCGAAGACCGCGCACAAGGCGAACTCGTCGCCGCCCGCCGCGAACTCGCCGCCGCCGAGGCCGCCGTGGCGGCGCGTCGGCGCGATCTCGCCGACTGGGAAGCGACGAAAGACGCGCGGCGCGACCGCATTTACGCGACGATCATGGGACGTCCCGTAAGCCGCGACCAGCTGGATCTGGCGAACGAGGGCGTGGCGCGAATCGACGAGGAGGGCGCGTTGAAGGCGGACAACGTCGTTCGCGCGGAAGCGGAACGTCGTACGCGCGCGGAAGCCGCCGAGGCGGCGCGAATCAACTTGAACCACATGACGAAGAACCGCATGAAAATCGACGAACACAAGGCCGTCTGGGTTGTCGAAGACGCGCGGGCGCAGGAGTTCCGCGCCGAGGGCGAACTCGAAGATTTCAACGTGCGCAAGGAGGAGGTCTGACGATGCCTGATCTCGCTGTCAATCTGGTGTCTTTGGGAGTGCGCAAGGAGGAGGTCTGACGATGCCTGATCTCGCTGTCAATCTGGTGTCTTTGGGAGTGCGCAAGGAGGAGGTCTGACGATGCCTGATCTTACTGTCAATCTGGTGTCTTTGGGAAGTGGCGGCTTGTCCGTACCGGGCGGCGCGTCCACGCCGCCGCTGGCCGCAACGGCCGGGCTGCCGAATGCACTGGCCGGGCTGGTGGATGCGGCGGACGAACAGGCGGGCACGGAGGCCGCGCCGCCGTGCGCCCTGCCGCCGCCGCCGTTCGATGCCGTTGTTCGCTTCCAGCGGGCGATGGCGGGCGCCGGGCCGGATGCGGGTGTGCCACGCCCGACGGACGTGCGCGGCGTTTCCGCCGCGCCACCTGACAAAGCGCGGCCCCAGCCAGCTGAAATCCCGCAGGTGGATGCGCCGCGCGCGGATTGGCCAACGCCCTTTGTGCCGCAGATGGAACAACCCCTGCCCGCCGCGCCGCAGGTAGGGCAGTCCTTGCCCGCTATGCCGCCGGCGGATGCGCCAGTACCCGCCACGCCACAGGTGGGGCAGCCCTTGCCTGCTATGCCGCAGGTGGCCGCGCCATTACCTACTCTGCCGCGCGTGGATGCGCCATCATCCGCCACGCCACTGGTGCATATGGATGCTCCAATATCCACCGTGCCGGCGGATGCGCCATTCCCCGCCACGCCGCAGGTGGCCACGCCATTGCCTACTCTGCCGCGCGTGGTCGCGCCATCACCCGCCGCGCCGCTGGCGCATATGGATACGCCATCACCCGCCGCGCCGCAGGTG
>CAYZYQ010000075.1:11218-14682 GCA_964482645.1 uncultured Lentisphaeraceae bacterium
GCCATTACCCGCCGTGCCGCAATCGGAAGAACCGACGGCGCCGCACGACGTGCCATTCGCCCTCGGTCAGCCGCCGTTGGAGGTTCTGTTGGCCTCCACGCCGTCATCAATCGTGGGGGCGGCGGTGCCGCCGGAGGCCGCCGCCGCGTCGGCACGAACGGAAACGCTGGCCGTCACCGTGTCCAACATCGCCGAGGCGGTTGCGACGCAGATTCTCGTCACGCCCGCGTTGGCGCAGGGCGAAGGGACGGTGCGCCTGGTCTTGAAGCCGAACGTGCTTGACGGCGCGGTCGTCACGCTGACCGCGCAGGAAGGGACGTTGACCGTCACGTTGACGCCGCCGACGCCGAAAGCGGCGGCCATCGCCGCCGCCGCGTTGCCGCAGTTGGAGGTTGCACTCGCCTCCCACGCGCCCGCATTCCACCATGTCGCGGTCGTCCTGACGTCCGCGCGAAAGGGATTGTCCAATGAAACCACTTGAAATCCTCTGCGCCCGCCCGCGTGGCGTGGACGTGACGCCCGCCGCCATTCTGGCATCTTCGGCCTTCGCGATGCCCTGCCGCCTGGGTGACGAACCGGCGGCGCTGCGTCTGAACGCCGTGCGCCCGTCCGACACGCTTGCGCTGTCGGTCTGTTTTGGCGACGAGCCGCACACGCTGGCGCTTGCGCGGTCGTCGCGCTTCGCCGAACTTGACGCGGTCTGGGACGTTCGCGCCGACGTGCCGGACGTGCTGCTTCTCGCGCTCGTGGAGCGGGCCTGCGGACCACTGTTCCAGTTGCTGGAGAACGCCGTGCGGCGGCAGATGCGCCTGGTGGGACTGGCGGGCGCGACCGCCGCCGACGCGGCGGCGTTGTCCTTCCGCGTGGCCGACGTCGCGTTCACGTTGTCGCGGTCGGACACGCTTGTCGCCGCGCTGGGCACGTTGCGCAATCTCGATCCGGCGGACGCGACGCTGCGCGCGGTTGCGCTCTCCGCCGAAGCGGAGTATGAGGCGTTCGCCCTGTCCGACGCCGATGGCGCGGGGCTGGCGCCCGGCGATGCGGTGTTGCTGCCGGAACTGGGCGCGTGTACGCCGCGTCTCGTTGTGGACGGGCGGTTCGTTGCGGATGCGACGGGCGTCGTGCCGTATCGCGAGGCGGCGGACGGCGACGTTCGTCCGCCCGTGCGCGTCCGTGCCGCGCGGCCGTCCACGCTGACGTTGGGTGAATTGTTCGACGCGGCGGAAGGCGGGCTGCGGCCGGACGGGATTGCCGCGCCGGCAGACGCCGACGCCCTGCGGCTTGTTCGGGACGGCCGGACGCTGGCGACGGGTTCGCTGGGGCGGGTGGGCGACCAGGCCGCGTTCATCGTGGAAACGAAGGAGTAGCCGGCCATGTTCCAGACAGATCCGTTTACCCTCATCGTCCTGCTTGTCGGCTTGTCGCTGTTGCCGTTTGTGGCGATGATTGCGACGTCGTATCTGAAAATCGTCGTGGTCATGTCGCTGATCCGCAACGCGCTCGGCATTCAGTCGATTCCGCCGAACATGGTGATCAACGCATTGGCGATGATTCTCTCGTTCTACATCATGGCGCCCGTGGCGTCTGAATCGTGGGCGATTGCGCAGAAGGAACTGGCGGCGCGTCCTGCCGCCGTGGCGCCGGCGGCCGCCGCGCCGGGCGGGGCGCAGACGTCTCCGCCGAAGAAGGCCGTCACGTGGTTCGAGACGGATGCGCTCGCCCATGCCGCCGAGCCGTTCCGCAAATTCCTGTCCGACCACACGTCGACGCGGGATCGCGCGTTTTTCGTGAACACGGCCGAGACGCTCTGGGGCAAGGACGGAAAGGACGCGAAGGTCGATCCCGAAAGTTTCTACATTCTGCTTCCCGCGTTTTGCGTGTCGGAACTCACAAAGTCCTTTCAGATCGGCTTTCTCGTCTATCTGCCGTTCATCGCCATTGACATCATCGTCTCGAACATTCTGTTGGCGATGGGCATGATGATGGTGTCGCCGGTGACGATTTCGCTGCCGTTCAAGTTGCTGCTGTTCGTGATGGTGAACGGCTGGACGTTGCTCATCCAGGGGCTTGTGCGGGGGTACATGCTATGAGTTCGGCGCAGATTCTCGACTACGCGCAGATGTGCCTGTTCCTCGTCTTGCGCCTTTCGCTGCTGCCAATTGCCGTGGCGACGATTATCGGCATTCTCGTTTCGCTCCTCCAGGCGCTCACGCAGATTCAGGAGCAGACGCTGGGCTTCGCGGTGAAGCTCATCGCCATCTCGCTGACGCTCGCCGTTTCCGCGTCGTGGATCGGATCGTCGCTCCTCCTCTATACGCAGGACATCTTCACCCATTTCGCGTTGTTGAGGTAGCCATTGCCGTGCGTTGAATTCCATCGGTGGGTGCTGGCGGCGGTGCTGGCGATGGCGCGGATTGGCGGCGCGTTCGCCATCTGCCCCGCGTTGACGGAGACGATGATTCCGGGCGTGGCGCGGCGGGCGGCGGTGCTGGCGTTCGCGTTCATTGTCATTCCATATGTCAAGGCGGACATGCCGCCGGGCGAACCGGTGTGGTGGGCGTTCGCGCTTTTGGCGGCGCGGGAGGCGTTCATCGGCTTTCTGCTCGGCTTTTTTGCGGCGATTCCGTTCTGGGTGGCGGAGAACGTCGGCAATTTCATCGACAACCAGCGCGGCGCGACGATGGGCGAAGTGTATTCGCCGTTGTCGGGGACGCAGGTCTCGACGACGGGCATTTTCTTCACGCAGCTCGTTTCGACGCTGTTCTTCACGGGCGGCGCGGTTCTCATTTTCCTCGGGGCGCTTTATAAAAGCTATGCGGTCTGGCCGGTATTCGACGCCGCGCTGACGTTCGCGCCGGACGCGCCTGTGCAGATCCTGGGGACGCTCGACGGGATGCTGCGCACGACGGGCGTCATTTCCGCGCCAATCATCATCGTGATGTTTCTCGCGACGATCGGTCTTGGATTCGTGAACCGCACGGCGCCGCAGCTCAACGTGTTCTTTTTGTCGATGCCGGTCAAGTCCGCCCTCGGCGTGGCCGCGCTGGTCGTCTACCTGCCGTTCATCATGGATATGCTGATGTACACGGACGACACCGCCATCCTTGCCCCCGTGCGGCATCTGCTCGGCGGCGGCTGACGCCGCCCCGTGCCTGAAATCGCACCACGAGACATTGCAACGTCCCGACTTCCAAACGCATTTCGCGGGGGCGGGGATTTTGCTATACTTTCTCCCGTCGTGGATACATGGCGCGTTCGTCGTGGGCGTGTGTTCATAGACAACCGTTCGGTGTTCGGAAGGGCGGCGGGTCGGTGTGTGAAGAACATGGCGGTTCGGCGTCTGGAAGGGCGGCGGATCGGTGTTCAGACAAGACGGCAAAGTTTGCAGGAAGGAATGACGAACATGAAGAAAAAAAATCGCTTGCGATGATATGCGCCCTGCTGTGCGCGGCGGCGTGCGCAGA
>CAYZYQ010000076.1:0-14611 GCA_964482645.1 uncultured Lentisphaeraceae bacterium
TGTCAGGTCTATGCGGCGGCGCACGATGTCTGCGACCGTCTCAAGCCGTATCTGACGGCGGTCAACAAGGCGATGGACGCGCGGCTGCAGCGGTTCGGTCGGAACGTCCTGACGGGAACGCTCAATTTCGGCAACGACGTCGGAAAGTTCGACATGGCGTTTGCCTACCGCAAGGACGGCAAGGAGCGGACGTTCTGCTTCACCGTCGAAATCCTCTCCGTCAAGTTGGACTACCATCGCGACTGGACGACGCTCGTCCGCGAAATCGAGGCGGAGCATCAGACGTTGGCGCTCGATTTTCTGAAGGAGACATACCATTCGTTCGACGTCGTGAACAGAAGCGTTCCAAAAGACCAGACTGCCGACATGATCTGGTGGAGTCTCTTCAAGACGTTTCAGACGCAGTTCGTCGCGGCGTGTCGGCTGATCCTGAACCGTCCCCGTCGGCGTTGGCGACGGCAGGGCGAGGCGTTGCGCATTGACCAGATGCGGACGCTGTCATGCGGGCAGGAGAACGAGTTCGCGGAATTCCGACGGGACGGCTCCCATCTCTACTGGTCTGCGCGGACGGTTGACGACAAGGACACGCCGGAGAACCGGTTTCTGAAAATGGCCGTCTTCGGCATTGAGGCGCGGCACGCGGCGTTGGCCGGTTTCCTGTTGGGGCAGACGGGCGTGAGCGAGGCCGCCAAGGACGAGATTCGGGCGATGTGCGCGACGCTCAAGACGATTCGGAGAAATCCGTTCTTTCGCGGAATCGGACGCTTTCGGGGGCTGCGGCAGGAATCGCTCGTCCTTCAGCGGGCGAGCGGCTACTCCGCCGTCTGGTCGCGGCGGTTCGACGGTGCCGTGCAATCGGTCTCGACCTTGAAAGCGAAGTCCGCCCCTGCCCTCTCCCATCTTGGCAGTCCACGACACGCCGAAAAATGGTAAAATGGAGGTATGAAAAAAACTATCTTCATGACATTCGGCGCGGCTGCGGTCGCGGGGTGCTGTCTGATGCCGGGGGCGAACAAGCCCTACGTCAGCGCAGAATGCGGTGAAAACGAAATCCGCCTCTATCCGAGTCCGGTGGCCTATGAGGTCGTGCGGAACGGCAAAACGCTCGTCGCGAAAACGCCGATCGGCTTGTGCGTCGACGGCGCGTGTGTGGCGAAGGACGCGAAGCTCGTCAAGAGCGAGACGCGGAAACTGTCGGGCGCGGTGGCGTCGCCCGTCTACAAGAAGAGTTCCGTCGACCTCTCCGGCCGCGAAACGTTCGCCGATTTCGGCGACTGGGGCGTTCGCCTCGTGGCGCGGAAAGACGGTGTGGCCTACCGGATCGAACTGAAGAAGGGTGGCACGATCGAGAACGAGTGCGCGGGCGTGACGATTCCATCGAAGGACGCGACGTGCTGGTTCAACCGCACGGGCAGCGTCGGGTGCGAGGAAACGATTCCCGAATCGGCAAAGGCCGGCCAGATCGCGACGAACGAGAAGGCGCCGCTCATCTATCTGCCGTTTGTGTATTCCGTGGACGGCCAGACGGTCGCCGTCTCCGAATCGGATATCCACGAATATCCGATTTGGAACTTCAAGAAAATCGAGCAGACCGATGCGGGCGTGAAGCTCGTCGGTACGTTCGACGGCTATCCCAAGAAGACCGAGCGCGTGGGCGGTTGGGGCAATGCCCGCAACCTGAAGAGCGGTGGCCGCTGGGTGCGTGTGACCGAGCGCGAGAAGTTTCTCGTCAAGACGGCCGGCGCACGGACGTTGCCGTGGCGCGAGTTCATGCTGGCCGATTCCCCCGCGAAACTCTGCGAGGCCGACCTGACGTTCGCGTTGGCGACGCCGGCGGCGAAGGGGAGCGACTTCTCGTGGGTCAAGCCTGGCAAGGTGGCCTGGGACTGGTGGAACTGCTTTGACAACCAGGGCGACAAGGGCTGCAACACGAAGACGTACGAACGCTTCATCGACTTCGCCCAGAAGACGGGCGTCGAGTACGTGATCTTCGACGAAGGCTGGAGCGAATCGCTCAACATCTGGAAGTTCCACAAGGACGTCGACGTCCCGCACCTCATCAAGTACGCCAACGCGCGCGGCGTGGGCATCATCCTCTGGATGGCCTGGGCGCAGGTGTACGGCGAAGAGGCGAAGGTGGCCGAACATTTCGCGAAACTCGGCGCCAAGGGCTTCAAGGTCGACTTCATGGATCGCGGCGACGCCGAGATCGCGGTCTTCCTGGAGAAGTTCGCGGCGGAATGCGCGAAGCGGAAGATGCTCGTGGACTACCACGGCGCGTATCGTCCGGTCGGTCTGAACCGCACGTATCCGAACGTCCTCAACTTCGAGGGCATCCATGGTCTTGAGATGATGAAGTTCCGCAACTACGGCGCGGAAATGATGGCGAACGACGTCCGTGCGTTCTTCCTCCGTCTGTCCGCCGGCCCGATGGACTACACGCCCGGCGCGATGCTCAACCACAAGATTGGCACGTACAAGAGCGGAACGCAGTTCCCCGGCTCCGTCGGCACGCGCTGCCGCCAGATGGCCATGATGTCCATGTACGAGGCGCCGTTGCAGATGCTCTGCGACAGCCCGACGAACTACGAGAAGAACATGGAGTGCTTCACGTACATGGCCGCCGTGCCGGTCGTGTGGAAGAATACGGTCGGCCTGCCCGGTTGCCCCGACAAGATGGCCGCCGTGGCGCGTCAGGCGAAGGACGGTTCCTGGTATGCGGCCGGCATGACGAACGCCGAGGCCCGCGACTACGAATTGCCGACGTGCTTCCTCGGTTCGGGCACGTGGAAGGCCGAAATCTTCCGCGACGCGCCGGATGCCGCCGAGCATCCCATGAAGTACGTCCACGAGACGAAGACCGTCAAGGCGGGCGACAAGATGGCGTTCCACATGGCGCCGGGTGGCGGCTTCACGGTTCACTTCACGAAGTAATCGCGCAGAGCTGACATGAACCTGATCGTCGTCGACGTTGGAAACACGAGCACGGCCGTGGGGCTTTGGTCCAACGGCCGCGTCTCGCGGGTCGTGCACGTCGACGGCGACACACCGCGGGCGCACGCGGAGGCGAAACGGCGGATGGGGCGTCGCCCGGTCGACGGCCTCGCCTACCTCTCCGTCGTGCCCCGCGAAAATGCGGCGTGGCGCGCGTTCGCCCGCCGGTTGGGGGTGCCGTTTCTGGCGGTGACCCATGACATGATCGCGCCACCGCTGGCGTTGTCGCTCGACTATCCGAAGCCCGAGACGATCGGCGCGGATCGTCTGGCGGATGCGGCGGCGGCCGTCGACCGCTACGGGGCGCCCGTGCTCGTGTGCGATTTCGGCACGGCGTTCACGGCGGCGGTTGTCACGCGCGATGGCATTTGGCGCGGCGGCGTGATTGCGCCGGGCTTTCCGCTGATGCGGGATTATCTTTATGAACGGACTGCCAACCTGCCGCGCATGAAACTGGGCGGGGCGTGTCCGAAAATCGGCCGATCCACCGAAGAGGCGATGCGATTCGGCGCACTTGTGGGCTATCGGGGCATGGTGCGCGAAATCGTCGGTGAACTGTCGAAGAATTTTGAGACGGCGTTCACGCTCGTGGCGACGGGCGGGTTCGCGAAATGGGTGTTGAAGGACATAGGCCTTCCGTTTACAATCGACCCGACCCTCACGCTCCACGGGGCGGGTCTGCTGGCCGCGACGCGGCTGGCGTCCACGGGAGCAGGAGAAAGACGATGAAATGGTTGAATCGATGGGCGGGACGAATGGTCGTCGCGCTGCTCTGTTCCCTGATGGCGGGCTGCGGGATTTTCTGGGACGATCCATACGTCCAGGTGACGGCAACGCCGCTCAACTGGTGCGAAGTCCACTACTACAATGCGACACGTGAACCCATCCGTCGCGTCAACGTGCGCGTGGAGGGGACGGGCCACGTGCTCGTCAAGGCGGGGACGGCGCGGCGCGTGTCCGATTCCTTCGCCAAGAATCTGGCCGACGCGGATCAGGGCGACTACCGCGTGTTCGAGTACTACGTCGACCCCGACCACGTGCGCGAAGTTTTCCAGAATCTTGTCAATTCGGGTCTGTTCGACAAGGACAAGATGTTCACGTCCACGAAGTACCCGTCGCCCGGCCGCTTCATCGCCGTCCGTGCGGCCATGGACAACAAGACGTATTCGGAATCCGTGAACGTGTTCGAGGAAGACCCCGAACTCGCGGAACGTCTCTATAATGTCGTACTGGAGTTCAATCGGCCGGTTCTGGCGAAAAAGCGTTCCGTCTACGCCACGGAAAAGCCGGCGGATGACGCGGATGCGAAAAAAACATCCGATGACACGGAAAAGGCGTCCGACGATGCGGATGCGAAGGACGTGCAGAAAAAGAAGACGTCCGACGACGCGCAGTGATTTTGATTTGAAACAGGAAGCGAACGAGCGAGGTCAATATGGCAGAAAAAAGAAAACAGAGTGAAAACAAGGACGTGCAGGTAGCGTGGGGGCGGTTCAAGTTCGGCCTTTTCGCCGTCGGCGCGTCGCTGGTGGCGTTGGTCGTCTACGCGCTGACGTTCGCGGACTACATCTTTCCAGGCGAATCGGCGCATCTGTTCACCCAGTGGGCGGGCATGGACGCGCTGGAACTGCCCGTCCATCCGATTTGGGGCGCCTGCATCCGAGCGCTCGGTGGTGCGGCCGCCTCCGCCACGCAGGTCAATGCGCTGTCGCTCGTTTGCGGCGTCCTTTCGGCGGGACTTCTCTGTTGGCTGACGGGCGTGTTCGTGGCGCGAACGATCTACCATGAGAACTCGCTCAAGTACGCCGTTGGTGCGTCGCGCGCGGCGAGCGTCGTGGCGGCGTTCGCGTTCATTTTCTCGACGGCGGTTTGGCAGACGTCGACGCATCTGGACTACCGGCTTTTCGACCTCTTCCTCGCGCTTGTCGGGTTCGCGTTTCTCCCGCTGATGCTGCGGTGGCCGAAATGGATTCCCGCGCTGGCGCCGTTGCTGGGCGTCTACGTCGCGATGGGGCTTGTGGAGAGCGAGATTTTCGCGGGGTTGCTGCCGCTCTATCTGATGGCCGTCGTGATGGCGACGGTGAAGAGCGGCCGCAAGTTCTATCTGTCGACGGTGCTCTTCCTGCTCGGCACGTTCATCGGCTACATTGTGTTCACGCGCATGGTCGCGAACAGCTTCCTTCAGTTGCCGGAGGCCGAGGCGGCGGGATTGACGTCGGTGCTCGACGTCTGGCAGCGGTGCGTTGTCAAATACCTCCGCGAAATGCGGATGTGGGTTGGCCGGTCCGGTTGGCTCTACGTCGTGGCGTTGGCCGTGCTGCCAGCGCTCGCCTGTTTGTTCGCCGCGTCGCGCGGTCTCAACAGCGAACGGCGCTGGAGTCAGTACTTTTTCCATCTGGCGATGACGTTCTGCGCGATTCTCGCGATGGTCACGCCGCTCGCGCCGGCGAGTGTGATGCGCCCGTTCGGCATTTCGCCGGTTGCCACGACGACGCTCGCGGCGTTCATGTGCGGCTATCTGGCGGCCTACTGGTATCTGTTGGCGCGGACGCCGCTGCCGCCAGTCGAGTACGATCGCCCGTCGCCTGTGTTCGTCGTCGGCCGGCGGATGGCGCCGGCGGTCGGGGGACTTTTCGCCGTCTTGCTGATGCTGGCGGCGTTGGTGAACGCATTTGACTGCACGAAGGATCGCGGCCGTTTTGCCGATCTCTGCGCGGGCGAAGTTCTCGACCGCTTGGGCGACCGCACGTGGCTGGTGACGGACGGTCTGCTGGACGCGCATTTGCGAATCGTGGCGGCGTCGCGGGGGCGTGAACTCAATCTCGTCTGTCTCCATCGCGACATGGACGATGCCTACTTGAAGGAACTCGGCGCCCTCGCCCGCGAACGGAAGCTCACGGCCGGCGGGGCGAATCTGGACATTTCGATCCAACTGGGCGTGCTCTCCTTCCTCCAGGACTGGTTCGCGGGCAATACGAACATCACGGCGGATGCGGCGGTGTTCGGCGTTCCGGATCTTTGGCTTTCGGCCGAACGCCAGCCGATTCCGGAATGCCTGTTCTTCGGTGGCGGCCGCGCGATGACGCCCGAAGCCGGCAAGAAGGCCCAGACCGACTTCTTGGCGTTCTGGAAGAAGATGGCGCCGATCCTGCCGCCCGACGGCAAGAAGGGATCTTATTCGATTTCGGAAGTGGACGATCCGGTCGTGCGCTTGCGCTTGATGCTGCGTCGCCATATCGGGTTTGTCGCCAACAACCTGGGCGTGATGTTGCAGGACTTGAAGCTCGACGCCGAGGCGTTCGAGATTTACGAACTCATTTTGAAGGACATCGACTGCGACAACGTGTGTGCGCTGTTCAACGAGTTCGAGATGGCGCGAAGCGGGTTCGCCGCCGCCAAGGCGCACCAGTCGGAAATCGAACGCAAGATCAAGACGATTACGGACAATCCGAATCGTCGTTACCAGTTGTGGGCGCTGTCCCGCTACTACGGCTACATCCGTTCGCCCGAGATTTTCGCGCGGATGGGCTTTGCGTGGGCGCGGTCGGCTCAGACGGGCAACGCGATCGCTCAGGTCAAACGCGCCGTCGACCTTGTGCCGGCGGAACGCCAGTCGGGTCTCCTGAACATGCTCGCCTCCATCTATGCAAGCGGCAACCAGGCGAAGAAGTCGCGCGATGTCTACCGCAAGATTCTCGAAAGCGACGAGGCGGATCACGATGCGTGGGCGGGTCTGGCGCGTCTGTCGATGCAGCAGGGTAATCTGGATGAGGCCAAGGGCTATTTGGAAAAGGCGGTGAAGACGAAATCCGCAAGCCAAGAGGCGCAGGGTTTCGACTGGGCGCTTCTCCATTTGATCAACAACGATTTCGCATCCGCCCGCAAGGCGTTGCAGAAGATAACCGATCTTCAGCCGCGTTCGTTGCAGGGTTGGTCGCTGTTGGCGGGCGTTTTGCTCCAGCGTTACGACAGTGAAAAGGACGCGGCCGCGAAGAAGAAGGTCATGGATGAACTGGAAAAGGTCATTCTGCCGAAGATGGAGTCCGTTGCCGCATCGCCGCGTGACTATTTCGTCCAGATGACGCGCGCGCTGATCTGGCTGCGCAAGGGGCCGACGTTCCTGAAACAGGCGCGTGACGCGATGGTCGTGGCGTTCAGCGTCCGTTCCGACATGACGATGGTCGGCAACATGATTCTGGAACTCGACATGGCGATGAACGACCCGGAAAGCGCGGAGAAACACGCGCGGCAGGTGTTGCGTATCGACCGCACCAACCGTCTGGGCAACTACGTGATGGGCTCGATTCGTCTCCAGCGCGGCGAGTACTTGATGGCCGAGAATTTCCTGCGATTGGCCGCGAGCGGTGAAAAACCGATGGCCGCCGCGCAGAACGACCTGGCCGAAGTGTTGCAGCGGCAAGACAAGTTCGCGGAGGCCGAACGTTTCGCCCGCGCCGCTGTCAAGACGGATCCGGATCTCTACGTCGCGTGGGAGACGCTGGGTTCCATTCTGCTCGGACAGAAAAAGAATCTGGACGAGGCCGAGCAGTGTGTGAAGAAAGCGCTGGATCTCGCCAAGGAGAAAGCTAAGATCGACGACCTCCGGATGCAGATTACGTTGGCCCGCGTCCAGATCGCCAAGAACGATCTCGGCCGCGCCCGTGGCACGTTGCGCAAGATCCGCAGCCGGCAGAGCGAGTTGTCGCGTTATGACATGGGCGAAGTCGACAAACTCCAGAAAGCGCTTCAGGGCGGGAAGGACAAGTAAATCCGATGCGCGCGACGTGGACGTGTCTGCTAGCCGCAGGGCTTTGCGCTTCCGCCGTTGGCTTCGCCGCCGACGGCGAGGCCGAGCGTTCGCGCACGGGCGGCGATCCCGTGGCGCATTGGCATTTCGGGCCGTTCTTCGATTACCGCCGGGCAGAGCCGGGTCCGGCGACGTTCTGGGCGTTCCGTCCGTTCTATTCGCAGGTGCGCGATCCGCAGACGGATACGACGACGCGCGATTTTCTCTGGCCGCTCGGCACGTGGCATGATCACAACGGCGCCGCGTGGTGGCGGGCGTTGATCGCCTATGGCGACGGCCGTGACGACGATCCGTCCGGCAGTTTCAACATTTTCCCGCTTTGGTTCTGCGGCACGGATCGCGACGACGAGAACTATTGGGGGCTGTTTCCCATTTACGGCCATCATCCGCACATGTTGCTCATGGACGACTGGGAGTATGCGTTGTGGCCGCTGTGGCACACTTACACGGTCAAGGGCGTTCGCAGTCACGCCGTTCTTTGGCCGCTCGTCACGTGGCGGGATGCGCCGCGCGCGGGTGTGGGCGTGTGGCCGTTCTACGGCTATGCGACCCAGCGCGAGAGCGAACATGCCTACTGTCTGTGGCCAATCGCCACATGGGCCTCCTACCGCGAAGACCGCGATACATCCGGCGCGGGGGCGTCCTGGATGTTCTGGCCGCTGTACGGGCAGATTCGCCGGGCGCGGGAATCCCAAACGCTCGTCCTGCCGCCGTTCTTCTCCTACACCGAGACGGATTCCGCGACGCGGTGGCGTCTTCCCTGGCCGCTCGTCGAGGTGTTGCGTTCGCGCATTCGCGACCGCGTGTCCGTTTGGCCGTTCTACGAGGGCGTCGAGAGCTACGCCTATACCGATACGGCGAAGGCCGTGCCGGAGGAAAACACGTGGCGGCTTCTGTGGCAGCTCGTGGAGAACACGGAACTAGAGACGAACACGACGTATGAAAAACGGTTCAACTTCTTCCCGTTCTTCACGTGGGAACGTCGCTATCGGAAGTTGGGCGTCCCGCGCCGGCCGTCGGCGCACGTCCAGACGCCGCGCTGGATTTTCGCGAAGGCCCATGACGTCCCTACGGGACGGGATGGCGTTTCGTTGGAGGAGGTTGGCTCGTACATTCGCATCTGGCCGTTCTACAGTTCCTCGACGGAGAATGGCTTGACGCGGCGACGGACGCTCGACCTCATTCCGATTCGCCATTCGGAAGGGTTCGACCGCAACTGGTCGCCGTTCTGGAGTCTGTGGGAGTCGGTCGACTATCCGGACGGCCGGACGCGCCATCTGTTCTTCTTCAACTTCATTCCATGGACGACTGAACGCAAGGCCGTGTCCGAATGAACGTGCGCGGCGGCAGGATTTTCTTCCTCGTCATCGCGCTCCTGGGCGGTGGACGTGGGTGGTGTGCCGTGGCGCCACCCAACGCCGCGCGAATCGACGCGATTGCCGCCTACCTGCCGGCCACGCCGGGGACGGACAAGACGCGCTGTTCAAATCGTGCCGCATGGGATGCGTTGGCGGCGCGGCCGGAGGCGCGAACGCACATCAAGGCCGCCGAAGCCGTCTTGAATGCGCCGATTCCCGATTGCTCCGACGAACTTTATCTGGAGTTTTTGCGGACCGGAAATCGGAAGCGCTACCAGACGCCCTACTTCAAGCGGGTGTTTAATCTCGACGCGCTTGTACTGGCGGAATGTCTGGAGAACCGAGGGCGCTTCTGCGACAAGATTGTCGCCTATGTGGACGCCATCTGCGGCGAACGCGCATGGACGCTGCCCGCGCACGACGGACGGCTGTTGAATTTCAACGGGAAGATTTGCGCCATCGATCTCGGCGCGGGGGCGCGGGCGCTGCATTTGGCGTTGACGTGCGATTGGCTGCGCGACGTCTTGCCGGTGGCGACGAAAGCCCGCATTTTCGCCACGTGTGATCGCCGCGTTTTCCAGCCTTATCTGGCCACGTGCCGCACTCCCACGCCTGAAACGATGCGCCGTTTGAACCATTGGTGGTACGACGTCGAATCGAACTGGAATTCCGTCTGCCATGCCTGTTCCGTCCGTGCCGCGCTGGCCCTCGTGCCCGACCGCCGCGTCCGCGCCGAATTTGTGGAATCCGCTGAACGCACGACGCCCGCCGCGCTCCGGGGGTACACGGATGACGGCTACTGCTCCGAGGGTATGGGCTACTGGAACTACGGGTACGGGCATCACCTGCAGATGGGGCTGGATGTTCGCGCCGCGACGAACGGGCGGGTCGATCTTTTCCGCGATCCGAAGAACCGCGCGATCATGCGTTATCCCTATGGCTATCAGCTCCAGACGGGGCGGTCGCCGTATTTCGCCGATGGCGGCGGCGGGCCGGACGGCGTGATGCTCGCGCTGGGACGTCAGGTCTACCCCGATCTCGTCAACCGCCTGGCGGCCACGCGGCCGCTCTTGGCGGGCGGATTGCCGGTCGTCGCCCTCCGCGCATTCGGACAGGATCCCGGACCGGCTTATGCGAACGGTCTTGACGAGTTGCCCATCCGCACGTGGTTTCCCGCTGCGCAGGTGTTGATTGCGCGGCGGCGGCCGACGGCAGATGTGCCGCCGTTCGCCGTGGCAATCAAGGGCGGACACAACGCCGAACTCCACAACCACAACGACCTCGGTTCGTATGTCGTCATGTTGGACGGCGTGGAAATGGCCGGTGATCCCGGCGGCGAAGAGTACACGCGCCGGACGTTCTCGAAAGATCGCTACGTGTCGAAGATGCTTAATTCCTACGGACACCCCGTGCCCGTGGTGGGTGGCAAACTTCAGATGACGGGACGCGCGGCGGCCGCGACGGTGTTGGAAACGGCGTTCACGGAAACGAACGATGTCCTCCGTCTCGACTGCACGGCGGCTTACCCCGTGAAAACGCTCACCTCGCTCGTGCGGACGCTGACGTTCGACCGGGCGGCGGCGCGACTGACGATTACGGACGCAGTTGTTTTCTCCGAGCCGACAACGTTCGAAGTTCCCGTCGTCACCTATCGCGCGTTCACGCACGATGCGGCGGCAGCCGCGTTTCGTCTGGGGACGGATGGTGCGCCGTCGCGTCAGCTGGCGATGGACGTGGTGGCCTCTGAACCCGTGTCCTTCCGCGCGGAGACGATTGACAACGCGCCGCGCCGCCCCGTCCACCGTCTGGCGTTCACCTTCGTCCGTCCTGTCCGCGCTGCCACGTTCACGACCGTCTATTCCCCCGTCGTGCGCCGCCGATAGGTCGTCCGTTGTTAGTCCCAGACGGCGAGGCCGCAGATTTCGGGTTCAAGGCGGACACCGGACGCGAACAGCACGGCGCGGGCCATTTGGCGGGCGAGCGCGAGAATGTCGGAGGACGTACAGCCGTCGTGCGCGACGATGACGTTCGCGTGTTCGGCCCAGACGGTCGCGCCGCCAACGCGTAGGTTTTTGCACCCGGCGTCTTCGAGGAGCTTCCCTGCGGGCGGATGGGGGGCGGGCGGGTTTTTGAACACGCTGCCGCATGTACGCGGCGGAAATTTTTTACGCCGTGCGAGATAGTCGGCGACAGATGCACGGGTATCTTCCGCCGTGTACGCGACGGGCTTTAGGCGTACTTCTGTGATGATGCCGGGGATGTCCGAATGGCGGTAGGCGAATCCGCAGTCGGCGGCGGCGAGATGCCGTCCGTCGGCAATGACGGATTCGACGTACTCGGAAATCGAATGACCGAATGCGCCGGCGTTCATCTTGACCCAACCGCCCACCGTGCCGGGAATGCCGGCCATGAACGCGAGTTCGGGATGGTCGGCGAGGAGGGTTGCGCCGGCGGGGAGGGGGGGCTTGACGAAATCGTCGTCCGTGCAACAGTCGGAGAGCCACGTGTTCGACCCCATGCCGAGTACGCGGCACGGCGCGGATGCGTCGTCGGCGGGCGGTTCGGACAGAATGCGTCCGCAGGTCTGTCCGCCCGTGCGGAAAAAGGAATACGGCGCAAGCGGCGTGAACGTGCGGGACGGCAACGGACACGTGGCCGACAGTGCGGACTTGATTTTCGGCACGAGGCCGATGATGTCGCCCGCGCCGGCGAGCAGAATCAAGTCGCCGGGTTCGGCCGTCAGCAGGACGTGCCGCGCGGCCTCTTCCGCCGTGCGAGCGAGGCGGACGGTCGGTGCGTGGGCGCGGGTGGCGTACTGTTCGCGGAATGCGGCGTAGAGGTCGGCGATGTCGCCACCGGGGAGGAGCGGCTCGAACGCCGCGTAGACGGGAATCAGAACGACTTCGTCGGCCGCCGTGAACGCGGCGGGGAATTGGCGGCAGAGCGCTTTCGTGCGCGTGTAGCGGTGGGGTTGGAAAAGGACGCGGAGACGGCGCGGCCGACGGGCGACCGCCATGTCGAGGGCGCAGGTGAGTTCCGCCGGGTGGTGCGCGTAGTCCGTGATGACGGTGACTTGCGGTGTCTCGGCCACGATCTCGAACCGGCGGTCGGGCAGCGCGGCGAGCGCTTGGGGCAGAGCGGCGGCGATGGCCGCGCGCGCGTGGCCGCGCCGCAACGCCACCTCGATGGCGGCACGGGCGTTCATCACGTTGTGGCGGCCGCAGACGAGGCGCGGGAGCTCGGGCCAGTCGGACGCATCGAGTTCCCACGCTTTGATGACGGTCTCGGCCTGTGCCATGGCCGTTTCATAACAGGCGCGGTAGGATTCGACGGTCGGAAAATGTTCGGGATGGTCGTAGTCGATCTGCGTGATGACGAGGATGCGGGCGCGGTAGAGCGCCAACGTACCGTCGGATTCGTCGGCTTCCACGACGAGGGGCGCGTGGATGGGATCGGCGGCGGGTGAACTGAATCCGGCCACGGGCATGGCGTCCGTTTCGCCGCCGATGCACCACGCGATCGGTTCGCCAAGGGCCGCAAGCAGTTTGGCCGTGAATGTGGACGTGGTTGTCTTGCCGTGCGTCCCGCAGACGGCAATACCGTATGTGTCGTTCACAAGGGCGGCCAGGACGGCGCCACGGGAACGGACGGGGATGTTTCGCGCGTGGGCGGCTTGAAGTTCCGGCGCGTCGGATGGCACGGCGGGGGTGACGACGAGTTCGTCGACGCCCGCTGCGAGGTGCGCGGGGTTGTGTCCTGTTGCGACGGGGATGCCGGCCGCTTCCAGCCAGCGCGTCCGGGAGGTTGCATACTTGTCGCACCCCGAGACGGAATACCCGCGGGCTTTCAACAAATAAGCGACGCCAGCCATGCCGACGCCGCCTATTCCCATGAAGTGGATGTGCCGCATGGTTATCGGAGAACCGGCTCCCCGCGTTTGACGAACTGGATGGCCAGGCCGAACGGATCGCGGAGCATCGTCATGTCGAACCCCGGCCGGTGGACGGTTTCAAGCAACGTGGCGCCGACCGCGACGAGACGGGCCGCATCGGCGTCGACGTCGTCCGACAAAAACGCGATGTGCATCGTCGACGGATCGATGGTCGCGTAGTCTGGCATGGGGGCGTTCGGATTGTTGTAGAACTCCAGCGCCATCTGGCCGGTCGAATCGACGATGAACGCCGGATGGACTTGGGTGAATCCCAGATGGGCCACCCACCAGTCCATGAGCTTCTGCGGCTCGGCGACGTTGTATCCGACGTGTTCGAGTTTCATGGTTTGTACTCTGCGAAGCGGGAACTCAGCCTTCGGCTTCGAGCGCCGCGTCGACTTCGTCCGTCGTCTCCATGTTCGTGTAGACGTCCTGGGTGTCTTCCAGGTCTTCCAGCATTTCGACGAACTTGTTGATCGCCTTGGCCGTCGCGACGTCCGTCACTTCCACCGTCATGTTGGGGACGAGGCCGACGTTGGAGTTTTCTTCGTCGATCGCAATACCGGCGGCCTTGATCGCGTCCTGAACGGCGACGAAGTCATTCGGCTGGCACTTGACCGTGAAACCGCCGTCTTCGGAAACGACGTCCTCGGCGCCCGCTTCAAGGGCGACTTCCATCACCTTGTCCTCGGTGAGGCCGTCGGCGGCCGGGATCATGACCTGGCCCAGACGGTCGAAGTTGCGGCGGGCGCTGCCCTGCTTGGCGAGTTCCGTGCCGTTCTTCTTGAAGACGTTGGAGACTTCGGCGGCGGCGCGGTTCTTGTTGTCCGTCAGCACGTTGACGACGATGGCGATACCGCCCTTGATGCCTTCGTAGGTGGCGTCGACAAGCGCGGCGGATTCAAGTTCGCCCGTACCCTTCTTGATGGCGCGCTCGATGTTGTCGTTCGGCATCTGGGCCGCTTTCGCTTTCGCGATGAGCGTACGGAGCGTGGGGTTCGTATTGGGATCGCCGCCCTTCGCCTTCACGACGATGGTGATTTCCTTGCCGAGCTTCGAAAAGATCTTGCCCTTCTTCGCGTCCGCGGCGCCTTTCGCGCGCTTGATTGTCGCCCAATGGCTGTGACCTGACATGATTCTACTCCTTACGATGAGCCTTTTGAGGTGAAAAGATTTTAAATATTCTATCAAACGTACGCGCACTTTGCAAATGGGACGTTGTATTTTGGGAAAACGGGTTCATGTAAAAGTAGGTTTCCAGGGAGGAAACCACTTTTCGATGGCAGTGGGGCTGAGGGTTTGGTAGACTGAACAGGATTGCATGTGAAGCGTGTGTCTGCAGGTGCATGGTTGTGTGAAGTGGATGTTGTAAAGTTTTGAAACAGGAGAAAAAAGATGCAGATGAAATCGATTTGGCAGGGCTGCGGCCTCGTGCTGGCGGGATTGTTGTTGGCGGCGGATGTTTTGGGCGTCGAGGCCGTGCAGTTCTTCCGCCCGGAACGCCCGACGCGCGGAAACGTG
>CAYZYQ010000077.1:0-14361 GCA_964482645.1 uncultured Lentisphaeraceae bacterium
ATTATACACTGTCTAATCTCATCCGTCAAATCGACAAATTCCGTTTTTTCGGCGACTTCAAAACTGGCCGTGAAATCGGGCACCGTGACAGTGAAGTCAAAATCGGCTCCACACCGCGAACAGACCGTCTCGAAATCCTGCGCCAACGTCCCGCGCACAAGCAGTTCGCTCCCCAGCACCTGCGCCGACACGTCGTAGCGCACGCCCGCGAACGGATGGAGAAATTTGTCGTCCGCCAACTCCAGAATCGCATCGTCCAACGTTCCCGAAAAATCCTCGCCCGCGTGATCCAGACGCGCGACGTCGATCAACAACCGTTCATCCATGGCGCACCTCCGACAGACCATGGCGCACCTCCGACAGACGTTTCTGCACGGCGGGCGTCACCAGCGCCGACGTGTCGCCCCCATACCGCACAATCTCGCGGACGGTCGACGCCGTCACGTAGGCCAGATTTTCGGACGGCATCATGAACAGCGTCTCAATCTCCGGCGCCAGCTTGCGGTTCGTCAACGCCATCTGGAACTCGTACTCGAAATCGGAATAGACCCGCACGCCACGAATGACCGTACGCACGTTGTGCCGCCGGCAGAAATCGACGAGCAGCGTATCGAGAATCTCAACCGAGACGTTCGCCAACCCCGCTTTCGCGACGTCTTCGCGAATCATCGCCAGCCGATGGTCGGCATCGAACAACGCCCCCGTTTTCGAACTCGTGGCGGCAACGGCCACGATGAGGTGGTCGTACAACGCCGCCGCCCGCTGGATCAAATCGAAATGACCCAACGTCATGGGATCGAACGTCCCCGGATAAACTGCCGATGTCTCCGCCATAGTTTTTATTATACCATTTTCAGGGACGGCTTGCGAGAACGATTCAGCGGGCGTAGAGATCGACCCGCGTCGCACGAAAAGCGGCGGCCTCGGTTTCCCACGACGCAAAAAGACCGTCGTGCGCGGAGCCGCTTCCAAGCACCTCGCGCGGCGCGGACGTTCCCATCAACTTGTCAAACCAATCGGGCCGCGCATCTCGCGCACATTCTTCCGGATGACGTTTCAACATGGCGGAATAGATCGCCACCCCCGCCCGAACGGGACGGTACACCTCGGGATCTTCGATGGAGAAGAGCAGCCCATCCAACACCTGCCCTTCCCATGCGCCGCCCGACGGACGATAACGAATAGGCCGAACGTTCAATCCAAACGACGGCAATACATCACGCAAACCGTCGCACACCTGCGCAACATCGAGCCACGGCGCCCCCAGCACACGGAACGCCAACGGCCCGTACCGATCGCAGTCGAGCGCAGGACAGGCCTCCGTGAACACCGTGACGGGATAGAGCGCGGCGCAGTCCCAACTGCGAATCGCGGGGGACGGCGGCACGAAGTTCATCCACGGCGTTCGCACGGCGTGGGACCAATCGCGCAGACGCACGACGTCAAGGTCGAGATCGAGATGTTCCGTTCGCACGATGTACGTGGCACACTCGCCGGGCGTCATGCCGTGGCAAAGCGGCACGTCGATCGGCGCCACGAAGGACGCGCCGCCGGGTGCGAGACGCGGGCCGTCCACCACGCCGCCAAGTGGAATCGGGCGGTCAAGCACGATGACGGGCACATGCGCCGCAGCCGCCGCGTTCAACATATTCCGCAACGTCGCAAGGTATGTGTAGCAACGGACGCCGATATCCTGCAAGTCGACGACGATGCAGTCCAGTCCCCGCATCATGTCGGGCGTGGGCGTCCGCGTCGCGCCGTAGAGCGAATGGACGGGAATCCGCCAGAACGGATGGACGGTTGAATGCGTCTTTTCGCCAGCGGCGGCGAGACCGAACCAACCGTGTTCAGGCGAGAAGAGACAAGCCAACCGATCAACGATCCGAGCGTGAAGCAATTCCGCCGTCGGCGACGCCTGTTGGGAGAGCAACCCCACGCGACGCGCGGCGGAGGACGCACTCAACCGCGCAACGAGCGCCGCGTAGTCAACCGCGTCCATCACGCCCCCCTTTCAAGTCTGACGCGCAGCGAACCGATCTTTGCGGCGGTGTTGACGATCGACGGATCAGCCGGCGGATCTGCCGCCACAAGCGCGTCCGACGCGGCGGCGTGCAGCCACACGGCGGCACAGGCCGCAAGAAACGCATCGTCCACACCGGCCTTCGCCAGACGCGCCCACCGCGCGGCCAATACACCTGCGAGCAGATCGCCCATGCCGCCGACGGCCATGAACGGATTGCCCGCATCGCAGACGAATGCCTCGCTTCGATCCGGCGCCCCCACGAGCGTGTGCGGCCCCTTGAGCACGACGACCGCATGGTAGCGTTCCACCAATTCGCGCAACGCGGCAGGGCGATCCGCCTGGACGGCTTCGGGCGTACAGGCCAAAAGACGCGCGGCCTCGCCGGCATGGGGCGTCAGGACGAGACGCTGCCCGACGGCGGCGGAAACGTTTTGCGGCCGCTTGGCGTACCAATTGGCCAGAATCGTCAGCGCGTCCGCATCGAGCACGAATCGGCTGGCGATACCGGAGAGAATGCGCGAAACGAGCATTTCGCTATTCTGCGTGACGCCCAATCCCATGCCGACGACTGTGACATCCGCACGCGGCGGCACACAGGCCGGCGTGAGCTTGGTAAACGTCGCTTCGGGGACAAGATGCCCCGTCGCGAGACGCGAGGCGTCTGGCACAACGAGTTGAACAAGACCCGCGCCGGCCGACCGCGCACCGAGCGCCGCCAAGACGGGCGCGTTGATGTAGTGCGCAGAACCGCCCACGACGGTGACCGTCCCGGCTGAATATTTGTGGAGTTCGGGCGGCCGTTGCGGAAACGCCGCGCGGAGATGCGAAGGGATATTCATGATCGTCTACCTGAAATCATTTTGACGGAACGAGTTTAGCAAAAAGCAAATCTCCCGCCAACCTACGTTGTTCGCCGACTTGAAATCGCACACACCAGCCACCTTCATCTACCCATCTCGACGTCACCGATTGGCCGTGATTCGTCCAGAGACTGCGAGAATGTTTTCGTAGGCCGTGCCTTTGAGGAGAGATTGGACGTGCGCGAGCAGCACGGCGCCCGCGCAGGCGTCGTAAAGCGCGTCGTGCCATGTGCGACCGGGACAAAGCGCATCGACACGCGGCCGCAGACCGAATGTGTGAATCACGTCGCCCAGCGCGTAGGATTTGAGGAGCGGCCAGAATTTGCGGACGAGCGCCAGCGTGTCGATCCACGGCCCAAACGGCGTCAGCGGCGCCGCCCGCACGAGAATCGTCCGTTCCGTGGCCGCGTTGTGCGCGACGAGCGGGACGCCGACAAGCCGCGCCGATAGTTCGGGCCAGACGTCCATCATCGTCGGCGCCTCGGCCAGCGCCGTGCGGACTTCCGCCCAGCGACCGGGCGCGCGCGGCGAGAACGGCCGGTCTGCCGCCACGCGGAAATACGTCTCCCACCGCGTGCCGGGGACGGGTTCGCCGTCGACGAGTTCAACCAGCCCCAACTGCCAGGGCTCGTTCGGCCAGCCTTTGACAACACCTGTCGTCTCGAAATCAAGCGCGACGCATCTCACGCCTCGTCATCCTTTCCGTTTTCATTCCGTCCTGATCCATGATATACTGTCCGACATGGAACTGAAAATCAACCGTGAATACGCCATCCGCCATTTCGGCGTGGCCGCCCTTTTCTTTGGCCTGTGCCTCTACTTCCTCTACGACGGCGCAATCGGCTATCCCGCGATGGACGACGCGACCTTCAAGGAGAAGATTCTCCACAACCTCGACTACGCGAACTTTGCCGAGAAGCGGAAAGCCACCACCGATCGCCAGTTCCAGTTCGCGGGTCTTCTATTCATCGCCGCCGCCGTCGTCGGCATCGGCGCCTGGCGCGTCAAATGCCAGACGCTCACATGGGACGAAGAGCAGATGACGGGTTCGCTGACCGGCGGAATGCCGCTTCGCTTCGCCGACATCGCCCGCGTGGACGATGCCGACTGGAAGAAGAAGGGCATCCTCCGCGTCCACGCCGCCGACGGCCGCCGTCTGACGCTCGACGCCTGGCACCACACGGGCACCACTGAACTGGCCGAGAAAATTCTCGTGCGCGGCAACCCGCCGGCGGCGGATGCCGCCCATCAGGTGTAGCGCAGCACCTCGTCGACCGTCGTGTAGCCGTCGAGGATGGCGCGCACGCCGTCCTCGCGCATCGTCCGCATTCCGAGCTCCCGCGCCTTTTCACGGATAATCAGCGTGGGCGAACGCGCGTTGATGAGTTCGCGAATCGGATTCGAGACGCGCAGATACTCGAAGATGGCCTTGCGCCCCTTGTAACCCGTGCCGTTGCACGTCTTGCAACCACGACCGAAGTAGAACGGCCGGCCGCCAATCTGGTCGCGCGTCAAGTTGATGCGATCCAGCGTCTCGTTGTCCGGTTCGTAGGACTCCTTGCATTCGCGGCAACACGTACGAAGCAGACGCTGACCCAACACGGCTTCAAGCGTAGACGCCACCATGTAGGGCGCCACGTTCATGTCGACAAAACGCATCACGGCGCCGGCCGCGTCGTTCGTGTGCAGCGTGGAGAACACGAGGTGGCCCGTCAACGCGGCCTGGATGGCGATTTCCGCCGTCTCCAAGTCACGGATTTCGCCGATCATGATGATGTCCGGGTCTTGACGCAGAAAGGCGCGAAGGACTTTCGGGAAGTCGTTGCCAACTTCATGGTTGATCGGCACCTGGACGATGCCCTCCATGTCGTATTCGACCGGTTCCTCGGCCGTCAGCAACTTCGAGTCGATCGTGTTGATGCGGCGGAGCACGGAGTAGAGCGTCGTCGTCTTGCCCGAACCCGTCGGCCCCGTCACCACGATGATGCCGTTCGGTTTCTCGATGTCCATCGTAATCTGTTCGTACACGTCTTCCGGAAGACCGACGTTTTCAAGGTCGAGCGACGTCGTGCTCTGGTCGAGAATACGCATTACGACGGATTCGCCGTGCGTCGTGGGGAGGCAGCTCACACGGAGGTCGACGGGACGCCCGGCCACCGTGATGGCGATACGGCCGTCCTGCGGGACGCGGCGTTCGGCGATGTTGAGGTTCGCCATGATCTTCACACGGGAGATAATGGCGGGCGCCATCGAAACGTCCGGTGCCTTCACTTCGTACAACGCGCCGTCCACGCGGTAGCGAATCTTGAAATCCTTTTCAAACGGCTCGATGTGGATATCGGCCGCGTGATCCACGACGCCCTGGTAGAGAATCATGTTCACGAACTTGACGATCGCGTTGTTGTTCGCCGCGCCTTCAAGGGCCGCCACATCGTTCGGATCGCTCTTGAGCGTTTCGTCCGAATCAAGCCCCTGGCCGAGCGCATTGAGCATGTCCGACACGGAATCGGAGGCGTCGCCGTAGTGCTGGGAAATCCGGTCGTTGACATCCTTCGCCCGCGCCATGACGAAACGGACTTCCTTCGACAGCGCAAAGGAGACTTCGTCGGAAACACGGGGATCCACCAAATTCGCCGTGGCGAGCGTGACGGACGAATCGTCCACGCCCACGCACAACACATTGTACATTCGGGCGATCGACGCCGGAATCGCATCCAACGTCTCGGCCGGAATTTCCATGTCCGCAAGGTTGATCACCTCGCAGCCCTGGTAGGCGGCCATCATGCCGAGCAGGGAATCCTCGTCGATGTAGCCGCCATCCACAATGACGTCCCGCGTCGACTTCCCGCCCTGGGCCTTCTGCTCCTCGCGGACGGTGGCGACGGCCTCTTCGTCCAGAACGCCGTTCTGAACGAGCAAATCCAACAGGGGATCGAAAGGTGCTTCTTCCGCCATTTAGCGCTGCCCCATTTCTTCGCGGAGTTTCGCGACGACCGTGTCCGGATCCTGGCTCTTCGTGATGAGTTCGTCGTAGCTGATCAAGCCGTTGCGGTAGTGGCCCATCAAGCAGGTGTCGAGCGTGACCATGCCGTACTTCGCGCCCGTCTGGATGTCGGAGCGAATCTGGAACGTCTTGTTGTCGCGGATGCGGCTGCGGATGGACGGCGTGGCGAGCATGATTTCAAACGCCGCGACGCGACCGTGGACTTGTCCGTCCGGGCCGAGTTTCGGCAACAGAATCTGCGAGATGACGGCCTGCAGACCGGCGGACAACTGGGTTCGCACCTGTTCCTGCTGGTCGGTCGGGAACGCGTCGACGATACGGTCGATCGTCTCCGCCGCGCCCGTCGTGTGCAACGTACCGAACACGAGGTGGCCCGTTTCGGCGGCGGTGATGGCCGCGCTGATCGTTTCAAGGTCGCGCATTTCACCCACGAGAATCACATCCGGGTCCTGACGCAGGGCGCGGCGGATGGCCTCGGCGAAGGACGGCACATCGGCGCCGACTTCGCGCTGCGTGACGAGCGACTTCTTCGACGTGTGATAGAATTCAATCGGGTCTTCAATCGTGATGATGTGGACGCCACGCGCCTGGTTGATGACGTCGAGCATCGACGCGAGGGTCGTGGACTTACCCGAACCCGTCGGCCCCGTGACGAGAATCAGTCCACGCGGCTTGAAGAGCAGTTCCTTCACCGTGTCGGGCAGACCAATCTGCTCCAGCGTAAGGAGTTTCGACGGAATCATACGCAACACGCATCCCCAGCGTTTACGTTCCTTGAACACGGACACGCGGAAGCGCGTACCGTCCTCATGGGCCACGGCGAAGTCCGCGCCGCCCTTCTCCTCGACTTCGCGAATCTGCTCCGGCGTCATGACCTCCGTGCAGAGCTTGTAGGTGTCCTCTTCCGTGAACGCCTCGTCCGCAATCGCCACGAGTTCGCCGTGGACGCGCAGTTCCGGCGGCATGAGGGCGCGGACGTGGAGGTCCGACGCGCCTTCGTCGATCGTCGCCTGGAGGAGATCCTTCATCGTGATTTCTGTTGCCATGAAAAAGCCTCTTTTCTCTTCCTGCGGCGCGTACGCCACACCGCGTGTTCACATCTGCTAGTCGGCGTCGCCCATCGTAGCCTGAAGGACTTCCTTCAGCGACGTCATGCCGGACGCCACTTTCAGCATCCCGTCCTCGCGCAACGTGCGCATACCCATCTCGCGGGCGCGTTCGCGCAACACGGTCGACGGCGCATGGTCGAAGATGAGACGCTGGATCGTGTCGTCCACCTCGAAAATCTCGAAGATGCCTTTACGGCCCTTGTAGCCGGCGTTGCACTTGGCGCAACCTTTGCCGACGTACATGTGTTCGGGAATCGTCTTGGCAATCGAGCCGAGCATTTTCAAGTCGCGTTCCGTGGGCGTGTACTCTTCCTTGCAGTTCACACAGATCGCACGCACGAGACGCTGCGCCAGCACGGCACGGAGAGCCGAAGCGACGAGGAACGGTTTGACGCCCATATCCGTCAAACGGGTGACGGCGGACGGCGCGTCGTTCGTATGCAGGGTGGAGAACACGAGGTGGCCCGTCAACGCCGCCTCCATGGCGATGTCGGCCGTTTCCGAGTCACGGATTTCGCCGATCATCACGATGTTCGGCGCCTGACGCAGAATCGAACGGAGGGCGGCCGAGAAGTCCAGCCCGACGTCGCGGTTCACCTGCACCTGGTTGATGCCGCTCATCTGGTATTCGACCGGGTCTTCAACCGTGATGAGTTTCTTGTCCGGCGTGTTGATCTGCCCCAGCGCGGCATACAGCGTCGTGGACTTGCCCGAACCCGTCGGCCCCGTGACGAGCACCACGCCGTCCGACAAGTGGATGAAACGCTCGAACTTGTTCTGGTCGTCCGACAAGAAGCCGAGCTGCGGCAGACCCAGCGCGAGGTTCGACTTGTCGAGAATACGCATGACGATCGATTCGCCATGGTTCGTCGGCACCGTCGAAACACGGAGGTCGAGGTCGCGCCCGCCCACGTTCACCTGGATACGACCGTCCTGCGGAATCCGCTTCTCGGAAATCTTGATCTTCGACATGATCTTGAAGCGGGAGATGATCGCGCCTTGCAGACGCTTCGGCGGCGACTCCATCTTACGGAGGGCGCCGTCGATGCGGTAGCGGACGCGGAACTCCTTCTCCATCGGCTCCAGATGAATATCGGAAGCCTTCATCTTGATCGCGTTCGAGAGAATCAGACCGCAGAGCTTGATGACCGGCGCGTCGTCGTCGCCAATCGAATCGTCGCCGCCGCCCGCGTCATCACGCGTCAGGATCTGTTCCGCTCCCGATGGGTAGAACTTCTCCATCAACGCCTTGACCTCGGCCGAGGGCGCCAGAACCGCCTGCACGTCACGCCCATGCAACACGTAGCGCAGCGAATCGACCGCGTCGTAGCCCATGGGATCCGAAAGCACCACCGTCACGGAATCGGCGTCCTTCATCACGGGCACCACGCCGTACTTGTGGGCGATTTCCGAAGAGATCTCCTTCCCCAGTTCGGGGTCCACCGCAGACGGATCGATGCTCACGTACTTCATGCCGAACTGTTCGGCAATCGTGCCCAGCACGTCGTCTTCAGTCAGGACGCCCGACGCCACAAGCACGTCCAGGGTCGTTTCGTTACCCTGACGCATCGCCTGCGAAGCGGTGTCGATCTGATCGGCCGTCACATAGCCCCTTTCGCGAAGGAGCTGCAATACATATTCGTCGTTTGAAGTCATGTCGGTTGTCGTTATTATACCGAAACGAGATTCCCCACGCAACCCGGAACGGCGAGTTTCGCGATTAAAATGAAAAAAGAGTCCGGCGGATTGACCGGACTCTTCTTCAGTTTGGACTCGCGCGTCGCCGCGCGTTCATTTACCAACGGGTGTCGCCACGGTCGCGGTCACGGCCACGGCCGCCGCCGAAACCACCACGACGGCCACCGCCGAAACCACCACGGCGCTCTTCGCGCGGCGGCTTGGGCTGGGACTCGTTCACCTTCACCGGACGGCCGTCAAGCGGCTGGCCGTTGAGGGCGTCGATCGCGGCCTGGGCCTGGGCACGGTCCGGCATCTCCACGAAGCCGAAACCCTTGGAGCGGCCCGTCATGCGATCGGCCACCACGCGCGCAGAGGTAACTTCGCCATACGCCGCGAAAGCCGCCTTCAATCCTTCGTCAGTCGTGGCGTAAGCCAGGTTACCAACATAGATATCCATCTTCTTGCATCCTTCTTGATCATTCAACGAATCGTACTTCGGCACACGCCTCGTACGAGTTTGGAAACAGTTTACTCTTATGTTTTCCACTCGTCAAGGGGGGAAAGATATGGTTTAATATTACGACCATGACGCAAGTGGAAGCACGAGAGAAATTCAAGGCCGCAGAAGAACTGCTGGCCAAGTCAAAACGCATCCTCGTTTCGGGGCATCTCAGCCCCGACGGCGATTCCCTCGGATCGATGATCGCCCTCGTCCGGATGCTCCGCGCCGCCGGACACGAGGCGTTCGCCGCGGCCGACCGGCACACGCTGGGCAAGCTGGCCTTTCTGGAGGGCGTGGACGATCTGCTGCCCCTCCGCGCCCTGCGCCGCCGGCGGACGTTCGACCTGTTCGTCTACGTGGACGCCGCCGCGCCCGCCCGCCTCCCGCCGGAAGTCCGCCCCTTCGCCGAGAAACTCCCCACGCTCACAATCGACCACCACGCCACGAGCGCGGAAACGGGCGCCGTCTCGATCATCGACGCAACTGCCTCTTCCGCCGGCGAACTCGTCTGGCGACTCGCCAAGTGGATGGAATGGCCGTTCGACCGCGCCATCGCCGAAGCCCTCTGGGTGGCGCTCGTCACGGACACCGGTCGCTTCGCCTACGATTCCACGCGCCCGGCCACGCTCCGTGCCGCCTGCGATCTGCTCAAGCATGGCGTCCGCACCGCGCTTATCAACGACATCATCTACTGCGCGTTCCCCACCAAGGCCATGGAACTCAAACGCCGCGCCTGGCGTTCGCTCCACATCTGGAAGAATCGCAAGGTCGCGGAAGTCTCCCTCTCCCGCGACGATTTCCGCGAAGTGCGTGGCAAGAAGGCCGAAGCCGAAGACGTGATCGAAATCCCGCGCCAAGTGGCCCGCAACGAAATCGCCTTGTTCTTCTACCAAATTCCAGACCGGACGCACGAGACGCGCGTCTCGATTCGCACGCGCCCGCCGTGGGACGCCACCGTCCTCGCCGCCCAGTTCGGCGGCGGCGGTCATGTCCGCGCCGCCGGCTGCACGATCAAGGGCAGCATGGGCGTGGCAAAACGCCAGATGCGCAAGGCCGTCCGCGCCCTGCTGGCCGCCAAGTGAACGGACGATTGTCGACGATTGCAGATGAAAGGAGATGCCGCGCCATGAAGAAAAAAATCCTGATCCTGACGGACGGAAAGGCGGGCCACGAAAACCAGTCCAAGGCTTTCGCCCGCGCCCTGGGGTTCGCGTTCGACCTGCTGCCCGTGGCGTTCCGGTCCGCCTCCGCCAAATCGCTGTCCTACCCGCTCGACCGCCTCGGCCTCCGCACCCGTGCGCTGTTCCGCACGACCCCGCCCGTGTCCACGTTGTCCAAGGATGCCTACGCGGCCGTCATCGGCACGGGGTCCGGCACCTTCTACGCGGCCAAAACACTCGCCCGCCGCCTTGGCGTCCGTTGCGGCGTCGTCCTCTACCCGCGCGGTTATGACCTCGCGTCGTTCGATTGCATTCTCGCGCCGGCGTTCGATCGACCGAACGCGCGGCCGAACGTCGTCCGCATCCCCGCGAATCTCGTGGCCGTGGACGCGGCGTTCTACGCCGCCGGGACGAAAGCGTTTCTCGAACGCCACACGCCCGCCGCGCACAAACGCGCCGTGGCCGTCGTCGTGGGCGGTCCCAACAAGTGCGCCACGATGTCCGCCCGTTGGATGAACGCGCAGCTTGATCGGATCTTCCGTGTACACAAGGGCGCCGAGTTCTGGGTCACGACGTCCCGCCGGACGCCGCCCGACGTGGAGGCTGTCGTGGATTCGTTCCCGTTCGACTACAAACTCCTCTACTCAAAAGACCATTTCAACCCCATCCCCGCGTTCGTCTCGCTCGCGAAGACGCTTTACGTGACGGCCGAATCCACGGGCATGATTTCCGAAGCCTGCACCCACGGCGGCGCGGAAGTGCGCGTGTTGGACAACCTCAAACCCGGCCCGCACAAGTTCCGCCGTTTCATCGACGACCTCGCCGGCGGCGGGTTTCTGAACGGGTCGCGCAAAATCTCGCTCACCGCGCAGTTCGCCCGCGCCGCCGAATTGCTGCACCTCGACCAGGCATAACGCCCGCGCGAACGCGCTTACGCGCCGCCGGACAGGACGAGCAGGGCGATGCCCGCGACGATGGCCGCAAGCGCCAGGCTCTTCCGCGCCAAATTGCGTTCGTGGAAGAAGACTGCGCCCAACGCGAACGTGATCACGACTGAAAACCGCCGCATCAGCGAGGCGACGGAAATCGGCACGTCGGGCGTTGCCAAGCCGCGAAAATAGAGCCAGTCCGCCGCCGCCAGCAAAACGCCCACGGCCGGAATCCACACGCGCCACCGAAACGGCGTCCGACCGAGTTTGAACAGACGCTCAATCACCAGCAGCACGGTGTAGATGACGACGAGATAGATCTGAAACCAGAACTGCATCGGCTCGACGGGCAGACGCGCCACCTGGAGCAGGTACTTGTCCCACAAACTCGACACCGCGCTGAACCCCATGCCGCCCATGGCGCACCAGATGGCGGGACTGCGCAGAAAGTCGATTCCCTCGTGCCGCCCCGCCCAGCTGAACGCCCAGTATCCCGCGAAGACGAGCGCCATACCCAATCCCTGATACACGGTGGGCCGTTCGCCATAAAGGAAGAACGCCGCCACGAACACGAACGCGGGCGCCGACGCGCGAATCGGCGTGGCAATCGTGATCGGAAGCGTCTTCAGCGCGTGGTACGTCAACACCCACGACGTCGAGACGATCAACGACTTGATGAACACGAGACCATGCGTCCGCGCATCACAACCGAGGGCGGACGCCACACCGCCCGCACACGCCAGCGTCCCGAGATACGCCGCCGCGCCGAACAGCGTGGAAACGAGCAGCACGGGCAGTACGGCGTTGTCGCGAACGGAGGCTTTTTTCGCCAAATCATAACCGGCGAGGAAAACCGCGCTCGCCAAAATGAACGCCATCCAACTCATCGCGGCGCGTCCACGTAGGTTTCCTGCGGACCGAATCGGTCAAACGCGCAATCGATGGCCGCCGCCGCATGGGCATCCGAACTCAAGATGAACGCCACGCCGCGTTCCCGCAACAGGGCACGGAACGCGGCCGATGGATAGGCGTCGTCCATCCAGCCGCGCGAAATGGCGCCCGTGTTGACTTCCACGCGCTTGCCACTCGCGGCAATCGCGTCGGCCGTCTGCCGCAACTCGTCGCGATACCAGTCCGACTCTTCGTCGAAATACCGAAGGACGCCGTTGAACTTCCGCACGAGATCGGGATGGCCGACGACGTCGAAATCGAATCGCGCCACCATCTCGCGTTCTTGGGCGAAGTAGTCGTGGAGGAACGCCCGGACGTCGCCGCCGTACAGACGCGCCACCCCCGCCGTCAGCAATTCGGGCGTGTGGTCGACGGGCAGACGAACCCCATCCTTCACCACGTAGTGAATTGAACCAATCAGATAGTCCAGCCCCAGCGCAGCGTAGTCCGCCCGATCGGGCACGGCCTCGCCGGGAATGTAGTCGGCCTCGATGCCGCAGAGAATCTTGATGCGATCCGCGTACGCCGCCGCCAACGCCCGGATCTCGGCCACGTAGTGCGGCGCCGTCGCGGGCGACAGCGTTCCCGGATCGCCGCCCGGCAACAGCGCGTGGGACGAAAACCCGATTACATCAAAACCTTTCGCCAGCGCCGCCCGCACCATCTCTTCGGGCGTGTCCTTGCCGTCGCACCACGTCGTGTGCATGTGGTAGTTCGTTTTCATGTGCGCACATTCCTCCGCCGCGCCAGACACGACATCGCCGCAAGACGCCCCGTCGCGAACGCAAGCGTCAGATTGTAGCCGCCCGTCGGCCCGTCGACGTCCAGCACTTCACCCGCGAAGAAGAGTCCGGGAAACTTGCGCGACATCATCGTCTCTGGATCGATTTCGCCAAGCGACACGCCGCCCATCGTCACAATCGCCTCTTTGACGGGGCGCGGACGCGGGTTGCGCAACATCAGGCAGTTGCCGCCGAAGCGGACTTCCACGGAACAATCCGTCCGCCCCGCCCGCGCCAACCAACGCTGGCAGTTGTAGACGGCCGCGCCGCCCAATCCCCACGCCTCGCAGTCAACCTCGCCCCGGCAGGAAAAACACGCGCATCCCTGCGCATCCACGACACGCGCCGCGCCGTCATCGAACCGCGCCCCCTTCTGCGCCGCCACCACGCGGTCGGCGACCTCGAATCCGGCCAGCCCCGCCCGACACGGTTCAACGCGCAGACCCAGCGTCCGCGCAAAATTCTGCCCGTCGCCAACGGATCCCGTCTTCGGAAACGACACGCCGCCCGTCGCCACAAGGACGTTCTCGGCGCGAATCGAGAAAGAGGACGCAGACACGATGAACCCGCCGCGTTCGTCGGACGCGACGCCCGCAACGGGGCAGTTCGTGCAAATCGGCACACCCGCGTCGCGCAGGACGTCGCCAAACGCATGGACGATTGTCGCGGCCTGTCCCGAATCGGGAAAGAGGCGGCCGTCGTCCATGCGCCGGATGCGGACGCCAAGGCTCTTGAAGCCCCGCGCAATCGTCTGCGGCGGACACGCCCGCAGCGCCGGCGCCGCCCAGCGTCCCACGGGGTCGCCGAGATCGCGAATCATCTGCTCCACGGGAATGTCCTTCGTGAAATTGCACCGGCCATTCGCCGTCATGAGCACCTTCGCACCCAACCGCGCCTTGCGCTCGAACACGAGACAGCCCAAACCGCGCTGAGCCGCAACCGTTGCGGCGAACATCCCGGCGGCGCCCCCGCCGATAATTGCCAGCGGAACCGCCTTCACGCCAAGTTGCCGATCACTGTCCATCTGATGTATTCCTTATCCCACGTCCATCCGCCCGGCACAGGCGAATACCAAGCGCTTTGAACGTTCACGTCTTGACAAACCATCCACCCGTTCGCCTTGAACCACGATACTCGATTTTCTGCCCGATCTTCAGACGATCCAGCGTCCGCCTGACGGAACGCAAAGACGTCTTGACTTCAAGAAAGATTGCCTCGCCCTTGATTCCCGGATGCCGCGCGATTGCATCCAGCACCGCCCGATCCTGCGAATCAATGTCATAGGCGGACGGCGAAAGAGACGCCCCCATGTGGCCACTTTCGGCCGCCATGTGGCCACTTTCGGCCGCCATGTGGCCACT
>CAYZYQ010000078.1:0-14290 GCA_964482645.1 uncultured Lentisphaeraceae bacterium
ACCGCGTCCCGCTTCTCGTCGGCGTGAAATACGCCGTGACGTCGGAGGTGCCGTTCTCGGTCTCCGTGCCGGCGGACGCGGCGGCGGCCAACGCCCGCGAATGCGTCCGGGTCTCGTGGACGTCCGGGCTTTCCTGTGAAATTTCGTGGCCGCTCGGCTTCACGTTCACGGAGGGCGTGTCGGGTTCGTCGCGGACATATGCGGTCGGCGTCGTCCCGTACGACCCCGGCGGGACGTTCGACTGGGGCGGCGCGGCGGCGGCGCAAGACGGAGGCGGCGCCGTCCGGGCGCGGGCGTCCGCCATGTCCGCCGCCGCGTCGTGCGGGTGCGCGTCGGGGGAGGGGCGGACGCTCTCGTTCAGCTGCACGGCGGAATGTCCCTGCGGCGGCGGGTGTGTTGTGGCGGGAACGTACGCGCTGGAGGGCGCGTCGTTCGCCGTGACGGGCGGCACGTGCCGCTGCGGGTTCGACGACCCGGCGCCCTGGCGGGGCGATTCATGCTCGTGCGGCGGAGTCGGGGGACTTGGGTGTTCCTGCGTGGTCTGCATCTGCCACGGCGCGGACGCCGGGCCGGGGCTGTCGGTCTCGTTCGGGCGCGACGCCGTGGTCTTCGAGGAGGCCTACATGGACGCGCCGGGCGTCTGGCGGCCGAGACGCTCCACGCGGACGACGCTGTCGGTCTCCGTCTGCGGCGGCCCGGCCGGCGGTCGGCTGGCGCTGGCGGTAAAGGGACTGGAAAGGCTCGCGCCCGTCGCCTGCGGCCCGCTCGCCCTGCCGCCGTCGCTGGAGCTCGCCGCCGGGGAGACGTATTCGGCGGAGTTCCTCTGCGAGGCGGGGGCGGAGAGCGCGGCCGCCAACGACGTGGAGGTCGAGGGCACGTTCGTCGAGAACGGGACGGGGCGGACGTTCACGTCCCGCGCCGCGCTGACGGTCGTGCGGGTCGAGGTCCGGGCGACCGTCGATCCGCCCGACACGTCGGCCGGAAGGTTGAACCGCCATACGTTCGGCGTGTGTGAAAGAATCGACCTCGTGCAGTCGCCGACATCTCCCATGATCGTCTGGACGGATGTGGATTCGGACGTGAGGCAGTCTGGTGGTTCGGTGCGCTATGGGATTCCCGCGCGGGTTTGTGAAAATCCCCTGCGGGCGGAATGTGCAGGGACGACATACGTGCCGTGTCTCACGGTTTTGGCACCACAGTCCGTGTCCGCCGTTTTCGCGGAGGAAATTTCCTGGGAAAGCGTTGTCATGTATGGTGCGGGCATGGGACAAGCGGGGGGAATTGGCATGTTGCTCGACCTCTACGTGCATCCAATGAATGTTTCATTCACGGGGATACAGATCCAGGAAGTACCTTCCTTTACGTACGACGCAAGCGGATATTTTTTGAATCGGTATTTTGCAGGTGGTTTTGGACATACGGGCGGACTGTGGGGGGGCGGTGCGGGAAACTGGCTTGATGTAAGACCGGATCACCGTTTCGCCCGTGACACGGCAGCCTATCATGCGTTGATTCCATGGCTGACGCCCGATGGAAGGGTGACGGACGACCCTGCGTACTCATGGACGCATGGATACGTCTACATCGACAATCCTTTTGGATGGAGGCCTCTGCCGCCTCGTGAGGACGACTCCTTCTGCCGACGGTTTGCGACGGACGTCCGGGACGAGATCATGCTCGACAGGGACGGTACGGTTGGCGTTCGCAAATTGTGCAAAGAGGTGATGCGTACGACGAACGGAGTTGTCAAATTGAATGGAGTGAGAGTCCGATGAAACGTCTGTATGGAGATATCGTGAGGTTGCTCTGCATGGGGTTGCTTGGAGGCGTGTTTTCCGCCTGTTCGCCGACGGACGTGGACAGAACTGTGTTGGACGACGAGTTCCGCCAGCTCGTTTCCTGCATGGAGGCGGGGCTTGACGTGGAAGGGCGTGGATACGCCGTCGGGAAGAGAATTGCGGAACTTGCGGACGACGGGGAGCGGCGGCGGTGCCTTGAGGTGTTCGGCCGTCTCGTCCTTTCAAGGGAAACGGGCGGTGTAGATGACGGACTTCTCGGTAAAAGGGCTGGACGGCGGCGGGATCTGCTCAGTCCGTATCTTTACGCGGCGGAACGGTGCGGCGTTTCTTTCACGGAACGGATGGGATTCCGAATGGCGTTCGTGAAATGGCTGAGGGATGAGGGCAAGAGGCGGGTGTCTGCGGACGTCTCCGAAAATGCCGGCCGCGCTTCCGGCCTGCATTGGACGGAGGGGATGTATCTCGGTCATCTGGCGCAACTGGAATTCGTCTGTCTGCGCGAACTGGAACGTGCGTTTGTCGACCGGATGGCGGGGCGTGATATCCCGGCGGACGAAATTTCAAGGCTACGGCCACGTTTGGAGGCTTTCCTAGGGCATCCGGTTCGTACGCTCTCCGAAATAGACCGCGCATACCCTGTGGAATGGGAAAGACTCATGCGGAAGGTCAAGGATCTGGAACGCCGTGGTGTTCAAAGAACGGAGTCGTGATGGAAAAGTGTGTATGGGATTGGCGTTCGGATGTCATTCGGCGGATCATCCACTAGCTCATCTGTACGGTTGATCCAATAAAACTATTATAAAATGTAAATAAAAAAAAAAAACAGAATTTTTACGCTTGCGTTTGTACTTGGAAAATGCAATAATCTTCCTGTCGGTTTTCTGTTTCCATAACGTGTTCTCACACAGGAGGTTTTGATGCGCGAAAGAAGGCAACGCGGGCGGATGGCCGTTTTCGGTATCGCCGCGATGGGGTTCGGTTTGTCCGTTTGGGCGAACGCCACGAACGATTGGGTCACGGCGCCGGGCAACACGCCGGCGACGGCGTATGAATGGTCGGATGGGCAGAACTGGAAGTCCGGCGTCGCGCCGGGTGATCGAGAGGTCATACGGTTCTTTTCGCTGGGACGACCGCTTTACGTTCGGTTGCCGGATGAAGTTGCCATCTCTAAATTGTTGGGAAATTACAACGTCGTTCTTCTCGGCGAACGGGTTGTTCTCTCTGGCGCATCGGCGAACGACCGTGCGACCTTTCAAGATTCCGTCCGCATCTACGCCGATCTCCTGTTCGGCACGGAACGCGATTCAACCGTGCCGTGGTTTGGCGGCGTGAACGTGGCAGGGCGTCTCATTGCGGACAAATGGAACGTTACGCCGGCTTGGGATTGGACGAACCATCGGCTCGACTGGTATGCGACGTCCGCGAATCCACGCCGTACGGATGACGTGCAACTGGCAGAAGGAATTCTCTATCATCCTGGCAGCGGACACGTGGCGTTCTATGCGCCGCAGGGATCGGAGGGTTGTACGGGGACGTGGCGGCAGACTTCCGGTTCGCCGTTTCTCGAACGGGTTTCCGAAACGGCGCATCCGATTTCCGTCGGCACGGTCGTCACGGGTGCGGGCATTCCCGCCGGCACGTACGTGCGGTGCAGGTTCGAATCCAACCTGATCGAGTTGAGCGCACCCGTCACGGAGACGATCGATGCGAACGAGGTGTCGTTTACCGCGTTCACGCCGGATGTGCGTGTGTCTATTCCGCTCTTTAGCCGTCAGGGAACCGGGGCGACGCGTTTCAAGCTCTTCAAGTATCGTGCGCAGGATGGTCTGCGCGTTGAACTCGGTCGGTACTGGGCGGGAAGCGGCCAACGCAATGAAATCGGCCTGACGGGCGCGGAATGCAAGACGTGGACGCCGGGCACGCACGTCGTCCACGAGGCTGCCGGCGGTCCGTCGTCGGACATCCTGTTGAACTGCCATTTGGAATTGGCGGGGTTGGCGGATGGCCGTCCGACGACCTTTCCCGCCGCACGGGCCTGGTGTTTCGCGGCAGCTGGCGACACGGCGCGTGTGACGGTGACGAATGGCATTTCGGCCGTCGTCGGTACCGTCACCAACTGGATTGGCACGATTGTGAAAGATGGCGGCGGAACGCTCACGTTGGGCATGGGCAACGCCGTCAACGCGGGGGCGCTTGCCGTCGAGGCGGGGACGGTGACGCTGGACGTGGGTAATCTGGATGCGGGTGTTCGGCCGCGTTTGGGGACGCTTCGCCTGTCGTCTGGCGCAATGCTCCAGTTGCCGGCGGCGGGACTGTCTGTCGGAACGTTGGATGTTTCGGATGGAGCCGTCGTGTCGGGGCCGGGCGAACTCGTGGTAGATACACAAACGGTTGGACGGGATTTCGGCGCGGTCGAGCTGACGAACGGGGCGACGATTCACATTGTGGGTGTGGGTCTGCCGTCGGATCGTTTTCGCGGCGGGAAGTCCGCGCCCGAACCGGCGGTCGTCGGACATCCTGCGTTTTGGTTGGACGCCTCGAAGCCAGAGACGATTGTTTATCGGACGGAGAACGGTACGAATTTCGTTACGCGCTGGAACGACTGTCGCACGGACGAACCCATGTTCTGCACGAATCTCGTCCGCTGTCCGCAGTTTATCAACGGGGACTTGATGACGAACAAGTACGTTCGAATCGGGCGTCGAACCGAGTCCGAGTATATCACCAACACGGAAGCACTCGTCTGGAGTGTGCCGCTCAAGGACGTGCGTGCGGTCTTTCTCGTCCAGGATCCGTCCGAGGGCGGTGGCGAACTGTTGGGGCGCGTTTCGTGGCGTCTCGGGGACGCTTACTACGGATCGCGCGGCGGGCCGTATTACCGTGGCGGGAATCAACCGTGGAGCGGGAACATCTATGCGCCGGCGTATTCGACGCCCTGTGTGTCGAACGGCTGGTGTTATTTGAACGGCCGCGCGGTGATTGGCACGAAGGCGGGCTATCTGGGACCGTTCATGCAGTTGGTGGAGCATCACGTGAACCCAGACGTTCGAGCCAGTCCCGCGCACAAGGAATTGTGGTGCGATGCGTTCGGCGTGGGGTACGTCGATTATCCTGACAACGGCAAGTCGAAATTCCTCGCAGATCACAACGGCGGGATGCGTATCGCGGAATACATCATCTACACGAACTCGCTGACGTACACGGAACGCGCCCAGGTGGCGCAGTACCTCTCGCAGAAGTGGCTCGGCAAGGAGGCCATCTACGAGGAATGGAATCCGACCGTGTTGGAGAACGGTGGACGCCTGGCAGCGGCGGACGAGACGTTCGAGGTCGTGGACGGGCAGATGTATGTTGCCGGCGAGGTGTCGGGCGAGGGCGGCTTGACCAAGACGGGCGGTGGCGTCCTCTACGTCGATGAACTTCCTTCGGGGCATATGACCGTCGCGGAAGGGGAGGTCATCGTCAACTCGTACGACCTTTCGGACGCGTCGTTTCCGTCGGGTGCTTGGCTGCACGTGGACGCTTCACGCACAGATACGGTGGAACGGACGGCGAACGGCCTTGTCACGAAGTGGCACGATGTCGGAGGAAAAGGACACGTCGTCACGCCACTTGCCACGGGAAAATCTGCCACGTGGACGCCCGATGCCTTGAACGGCCGCGCCGTGGTTGATACGGGCGTTATTGGACAGGGCGCGGGGCTGCGGATTTGTAAATCCGACGATACGGGATACGGGCATGGGGGTAATGATGTGTATGACGGTTTCCTTGAATCGCCCCGTTTGCGGACGGTCTTTGTCGTCCATGGCTCGCAGAACGGCGGCGGATCGTTGCTGGGGTGTTGGGGGCCCGGGTATCCATCGATGGGCTTTCCGCACAACACGACCGATCCGACGGCGCCGATGATCACGCTGGGTCATGAACAGCAGTACTGGTGGGGTGTTAGTGGCTTTGCGGCGGCCGTGTCGAACGGTACGGACACCGTTCGGCTGAACGGTGTGGCGGTCGATCCGTTCACGCAGTCGTTCTCCGGCGGCTACGATTTGTTCGCGTATCGTGGGAAGGACGGACGGAAGTCCGACACGCTGGCGTGCTATGGACAGAACGCGGGGCAGATGGGCGGTCTTGAATACGCCGAAGTCGTCGCATACGAACGGCAATTGAATGACGACGAGTTCTCTTTTGTCGAGGCAATTCTTAATTGGAAGTGGTTCAACCGTCAGACATCCGGTTATTACGCTGCGATGCCCGCCGCCTTGGACGTTGCGGTGAACGCAAGGATGACGGTTGTGGGCAGTGGCCGCATCACGGTTGAACGTCTGAGTGGCGGTGGCACGATTGACGGAGATGTCATAGTGCCCTCTGGCGGCGTGTTCCGCGCCGAGGTGGCGGCGGATGGTACGGTTGCCGGCGGTCTCGTTGTCACGGGGCGTCTGGAGGCCACGCAGGGCGGTACGATTGAGCTGACGGGCGCCGTGTCCGCGCTGAAGCCTGGACGGTACGTGCTGGCGACAGCGGAAGACCTCGCATTTGGTGGTACGTGGACGTGCGATCTTGCACGGCGCGACTTGAAGGCGACGCTTGTGCAGGACGGCGACGCGGTCGTCCTGCGCGTCTTCGCCGCCTGTACGCAGATTATTTTCCGCTGACGGACACCCTCGTACGCCGTTGCGTTTTCGGCGGCACCGCAATTACGCTTCGCCGTTGGCGAGGCGCTTCAGCGTCGCGAGGGCGGTGGCGAGATGATGGGCGAAGTCTTCCCGTCGTCCCCAGCCGCACTCGCACGAGATGCCGCCCGTGTAGCCGATTTTCCGCAATGCCGCGAAGTACGGCGCAAACTTCTCCGTGTCGTTTGCGCCGGGGAAGGAACGCGCCTTGTAGGTGGCGATATGGACGTGCTTCAGGCGGTCACCCGCCTGGACGATCGAATCCGCCGTCTCACGCCCCATCATCATGTGAAAGAGGTCGGCCAGCTGCTGGATGCGCGGCGAACCGATGTCCTCGACCACCTGCAAGCCCTGCCAGACGTAGTTGATGACGTTCGATTCGTTGGGGCGCAACGGTTCGATGACCACCGCGACATTGCAATCGGCGATTCGCGCCGCCAGTTGGCGGCAGAATTCCGTGTACTGGACGACGCCGTATTCGATGTCCGCCTGTTTCTTCGGCGCGTTCGGTCCGAACGTGTAGGGGACGTTTCGTGCGCCGCCCGAGCCGAACACAATCGTCTTCACGCCCACCTCATCGGCTCGGCGGCAGGCTTTTTCGGCGTAGACGAGCGCATCATCGAACTTCGCGTCGGGTCCGGTCAGACGAAACTTGCCGGGGATGAACCCGTTGCACGAGCGGAGGGGCAATGGGGCGGCAAGAAGGGCGTCACGCTGTTTCTTCCAGGTCTCGTCTGAGGTCTCCGGTTTCAACATGGCGTCCACGCTGTTCTCGAAGAAATCGAATCCGACGTCCTTCATCAATTTGACGTCGCCGAGTCCACGGCAGACGCCGAACAGCATTCGCTTTTCCGCGCCGCCGCATTTTGCGCCTATGCAACCGGCGGTGGCGGCGGCCAGTCCCAGTCCCAGAAACGTCTTCCGATTCACCATGTTCAATCCTCCTTTGACGTATGCGATACGTGTGGGAACGGCGGCCGTCAACGCGACCACGCCGGGTTCATCCAGTTGCCCTTGTTGCCGAACAACAACTGGGGCTTGTCGCCCTCGGGATCCGTGTCCACGATGAAGAGCGCACGGTCACGCGATGCCACGACGTGCCGGCCGTCGGCCGCCCAGCTGGGATGTTCCCACGTGCCACCTGCCGTGACCAAGCGGGTGGAGGCTTCGCCTTTGGCGGGATCCATCACCGCGACGTAGTTCTGCCCGCTCCGCTTCGTGCACCAGGTGAGGAGACCGTTCGGTCCCCAGTCGGGATTCGTGTTTTCACCGCCGGAACTCGTCAGACGCCGCGCCTTCATCGTGGCGACGTCCATCAAGTAGATCTGCGGGTGGCGCGTCTCATCGGACACGTAGGCGATCTGGCGTCCGTCCGGACTCCAGCACGGTGACGCCTCGGAGGCTTTGAGCGTCCGCGTCAGGCGCTTCACGCGCTTCGTGCCGAAGTCGAGAATGTAGAGTTCCGGATTACCCTGGAAGGAGAGGACGATCGCGCAGCTCTGCCCATTCGGCGAGACGGCCGCGCCCGTGGCGAGACCCTTGAACTGCGCGAGGAGCGAACGCTGGCCCTGCGTGTTGATGCGGTAGACGAGCGGCGTCTTCTGGAGAAAGCCTGTGTAGTAGATGTCGCGCTTGTTCGGTGCCCAACGCGGGCCGACGGCCGCCCGCTGGTCGCTTGTGAGCTGCGAGATGTCGTAGCCGTCGGGATAGCACATGTAGAGTTCCGCGTTGTCCGGCCCCTTGCGGTTCACGAACGCGATGCGGTCCAGTGCAAACCCTTTCTGCCCCGTGTAGGCTTTCACGATGGCATCGGACATTTCACGCGCCGCCATGCGCGCGCCCTTGGCGTCCGTGAACGCGCGGGCGGACGCGACCTGCTGACCCGCACCGCGCGCGACAACCGACCCGCCCGGCGTGCCCGTGACGCGGATCTGCCCGTTCGGCCCCAGCACGAAGTGCCCCGACCGCGCCAGATTGCGCTTGAGCGATTCCGCATAGGCTTGCGGTTCTGTACCCCCGGCGGTTTCAACCGTGACGACGGTGCGCTCCCGGCCGAACGCCTGGACTTTGACTTTGGGGGCGGCGGCGGGGGCGGCGAAAACGGACGCGGCCGAAGCGGCTGCGAGGGCGAGAAACATCTGACGTGTCATTGGAACTCCTGTGAAATGAAGGAAGGGAAGAATGGAAAAACCCGTACAGTATACCGATTCACCGCGCCGATGGCAAGGACGCCGTGCTCGCCGCACCGGCCGGCTTGAGAATCCGCAGGTTGCGGACCCAGAACGTGCAGGTCGTGCCATTCGGATTCCCGCCGAGGCGGATGGACTTGATGGCGGTCTTGCGCAGGCCCCTTCCATCGAACGCGCCGATCTCCACGCGGCGCGTTTCCCACGTCGTGAGCGCCGGCGCGTAGGAGATGAAGGGGGAGGAGAGGCTGCTGTCCTGTGGCACGAGCATCAGGAACTGGCACTTGTAGTCGTTCTCCACCTTGTTCTGGACGCTCTTCACCTCGAATTCGAGTAGCGTGCCGGACGCGAGGTCTTCGGTCGGGAGCTTGAGATCGTAGACGGGATAGAACCAGCGGTCGGTGTCCGGACTCTTCCACGACAGATCGAAGCGGATGGCCTTTTCGGCCTCGTCCCACGAGACCTTGAAGTCGTCCGCCGACGTGTTGCGCGTCCAGTCCTTCGGATCGTTCGCGGCGAGCGGGACGCTCGTGCAGTTCGCGAGGAAAGCCTTTTCAAAGCGGACGGGAAGGGCGAGGCGGCTTGTGCGGCGGCCGTCGAAGACGCCCGTGATGACGACGGGGGCGTAGAAGTCCTTCACATCCTGCATGTGGAGAGTTGTCGCGTATTCCGCCTTGCCCCAGGCGGGCAGGTCGATTACGGCGGGTACACCGTCGAGGCGGACGCCGCCGGCGACGTTCACCGTTCCGCGCTTCGGCTTGTCCGACAGATTCCAGATCTGGAGGCGGATGTGTCCGACGTCGGTCTTCAACGCCGCGAGCGACTTGTGCGCGGCGATTTCAAAGTCGTTCGTGTTCAAGTCCACGCGGAAGACGACCGAGAGGTCTTCGTCCGCCTTGGGCGTGTACGTCTCGACCTTGCCGGACGGAATGGGACGGACGTCGGGCGCGAGGCCGCGCAGACCGCTCACGTAGGCGGGGTAGCGCGTGGCGGCCAGGTCGAGACAGCCTGCGGTGGCGGACACGGAACCGAGCTGTCCGCACAGGTCGCTGAGGCGGTAGGTGCCGTCCGGCGCCTTGACCGAACACGTCGTGGCGAAGTCGGGCGTGGCGCTCACGGTGTCGGAGTGCGTGTCGACGGGCGAGACGGCCCAGAACGCGAGCGTCTGCGAACCGTCCAGCTGGCTGAAGAGATAGGCCTTGACCTTCTCGCCGACCTTCACCTCGCCTTCGAGGCGGGCGCAACCGAGTTCGCGGACGATCGCGCTCATCGCGGCGTAGGTGGGCTTCACCGTGCCGTCGCGGCGCATCACGCCCCAGTCCTTCACGCCGCCGCGTTCGTTGTACGCGCCGAAGACGAAGAAGTAGTTGCGCGCGACGCCTTCCATCTGGAGGAGGATCTGGCTTTTGGCGTAGAACTCGGCGTGGATCAGCTCCTGTTCGGGCGAATGGGCCTTGACGCCCTTGCGTACACCGTCGCCCTGCGAGTGGCCTTCAAGGTTCGTGCCGGTCTCCGTCATCCAGATCGCGCGGTCGCCGATGCCGACGTCCTTCATGAACGCGCGGAGGCTCGCGAAGAGTTTCGGATAGCTCGTGAGCGCGTTGTAGGTGTGGAAGTTGAACACTTCGCTGTACTTGGCGAGGTCGTTCTCGAACAGGAGTTTCCAGTAGGCGGACGAGCCGGGCCCCGTGCAGAGTGCGCCGTTGAGGACGGGCGCGGCGCTATGGCCGGCCTTAAAGCCGAGATAGGCGGCCTTCATTGCGGACATGTAGTCCCACACAGGTTCAGGAGCGAAGGCGATGTCCTCCTCGTTCCAGAACTCCCAGTCGCCCATGCGGTCGCCGAACGTGGCGGCGGCGTTCTTCGTGAACGTGTAGAGCGCCACGAGGTCGCGGGGGAGCTTGACAATCGGGTCGGCGAACTTCGGCGCGTCGTGGAACATACCCGACACGAGGATCTTGCGGTGGCGGAGCAGGTCGGCGTTGTACATGTAGCGTCCGTAGTCGAACACGCCGGGTTTGGACTCGACTTCGCGCCAGGCGAGGCGTTCGCGCACGTGCGGGAGGCCGGTCTTCCAAATGAGGTCGCTCACGAGGCGGAACGTGTCGCCGCCCAGCCAGGGGCAGTCGAACGTGCCCTTGTTGGACACCCAGCTCTGCGCCGAATCGACGGCGTAGAAGGAGTTGTGGTTGAACGGGCGGCGTTCGGGAATCGGCACGACGGCGAACGTGGCGTCGTCCGTCCCGCTCTTCACGTGGTAGTAGCCCGTGGGAAGGGCGTCCCATTTCGCGCGGCCGTCCGCCGACCATGTGCCGGACGCGACTGTCCGTCCGCGCCAGTCCGTGAGCGTCCACGCCGCGCCCGGCGTTCCGCCCTGCGCCGAGGGGGCTTCTTTTTCCGTGTAGACGTGGCCGGGCGCGTCCACGGCGATTTTCGCTTGGACGGCCGCCGTCAACGCCGCCACGGCCAGTGTCAAGTGAAGTTTTTTCATCTTGTTCTTTCTCTCTCTCTCTCTTGGCTCAGTTCGGGTTTTGCATTTCAGTTGTCAGTCTAAATGTCGGAGCCGCTCAGTCTTCGATGCGGATGGAGGAAATGGCGAAACCGTGCGTTTCGTGCGCGTGTTGCGGGAAGAGCCATTTGCCGAAACAGAAGTTGACGGCGTCGATCTTGCGGGCGTCCGGCCGTTCCGATTCGGGAATCGGCGGCAGCCCCCAGTGCGCGAAGTACCACAAGGATGCCATCGGCACACGGATGTCGCACCAGTCGCGCGTCAACGGGACGACGGTGCCCCACACGCGGCCGTCGTTCTGGCAGAACGCGATTTCCAATTTGTCGGTGTGCGGGAAGGTGGCGCAGGCATGGATCACGATCGTCTTGCCCTGGCCGCACGCGGGGAACGCGCGGCGGCGGTCGGCGCCGTCCACCGACGTCCGAATGCCCGTGCTCGTCCGCGCCCCGTCCGCGAAGCCGTCCACCCAGCAACGGAACGCCGGTTCGCCGCGCTCGTCCTGCGCCAGTGCCTTTCCGCCGCCGTAGGTGAGGGACGCGCGCATGAGCCGGGCCGGATCGAGCAGTTCCCAGTCCGCCGGCGTGGCGCGAAGATGGAGCGGATAACAGAACGCCGCGTCCACGCGCGTGAGATTTCGAATGACGACGTGTTGCGCGGGGACGTCGCGACCAGACCAGAGCCAGGCGCCCGTGAGGACGGACAACCCGGTGACACGTTCCCAAGGACGCGCTTCAGCGGGGCCGCCCCACAACGGGACGACCATGTTCGGACCGAAGACGAGCTGGTGGACGCCGGGACGGATGAAGGCGTTGACGCCGAATCCGCCGCGATCCATCTCGAAGCCGATTTCAAGCCGCGCCTCGTGGGAGGCAAGGTTTTCCACCTCAAGCACGATCGCGGTCGTCCGCGTCGAACGCGCTTGTTTCGGAAGCGGCGTCGCGAACCCGCCACAGGCGTCTGCCGCCGTCGTGCCGGCGTTGCGCAGTTCCAGACCGCCGTCCGCTCGGCGGCTGGCCGAGGCGGATATGTTGTGCGCACGGGCGCGAAGGGCGGTATCGGCGGACGGTAGCAACGAAACCGGCGGTGCGTCCAGAATGGGAAGGGTCAGCAGTTCCCCCTCCGCCGCACGGTCGGGAACGGTGATGCGGCCCTGCGGCCCCGCGATGTCGGCCAGAATACCCCAGGTACCGGCGGAGAGTTCCGCTGTGTGCAGGGTCGTTGGCGTGGTACGCGCGAGGACGCGGCGCGTTTTGTCGACACCATTCACGGCGTACAGAATGATGTTCGTCGCGCCGGACGTGTGCAGATTAATGGGCAGGTCTTGTCCAGCGGCTCCCTGGCGCGGCAGGGACAGGGCGGCGCGTGTGGCGGGCTTTTCGGGGGGCGGGGCGATGAAGGGCGGCAGATCGGCGGACAGGGCGGTCGCGCGTTCGGCCGCCGTCGGCGCGGCGCGGGTGATGAGGTAGTCGCCCGGTGCGAGGACGGCAGCAAAGGCCTGCGCCGACACGGACGTTCCCTCTACGGGGGCGAGCGCAGTGGCGTGCCAACGTTCGCCCAGATCGGGCAAGCGGATCGTGATGCGCGGGTTGTCCGGCAACACGACGCGCTTCACGTTGCCGCGCCCGGTGTACGGGTCGGCCATCTCGAAGACGCTCGGATAGAGTTGAAGACGCCAGACGCCCGGCGCCACGCGATCGAGGAAGTACGCGCCGGTGCCGGTGGAGGCGGCGACGGACGATGTTCCGCAGCCCCAGACGCGGCGCAGGGCGGCGACGTCGGGCGGCGGCGTGACGGGGTCGTTCGTGTAGTAGTAGGCGTCCGTCCCGGCGTACTCGGAGAGGTCGCGTTCGCCGTCTGCGCGGAACGGCGGGAACGCGAGGGTCTGCGCGTCGGGCGTGTAGACGCCACCACGCGGGACGTGGCGGAAGACTTCGGCCATGATCGCGAGGGAGAGGGCCTTGCGGGGCGTGTAGACGAGATTGAGGTCATGCGTCATCCAATTCCGGTTGACGGGTGCAAGGCGCATCGGGTCGTACTGGAACATGGACGCCACCTGAACGCCCTCCGCGCGGAAGAGCTTGCCGAGCGCGGGGTACATGTACGAACCGGGGGTGTCCGCCGCATCGAACTCGTAGATCATCTTCGCCTTGTGCGTGAGTGCCTGGGGATTCTCGTGGAACGTGGAGCCGCGGATACGGCCGAGTTGCGATCCGCGCAGTGCCTGGCCGGAGGCAAGGCCGGTGGGGTAGTACACGCCCGTCGCGCCGTCGGCGCGGGACGCTCCCACGGCGGCGGCGCGTTTCAGCCAGGCGTTGTAGTAAATGGGCTTTTTCGTGCCGCTGCTGCGCAGGGCGTCCACGAGCGTGTTGACGTAGGCGGTGACCTTTTCGTCCGGCCAGTCCTGCGGGTAGATCGGCTCGTTGATGCACTCGAAGGCGAGGATGGACGGTTCGTCCGCGTAGCGACGGCCGGTGAACGTGTTCACGCGTTCGGCGAAGGCGCGGAGGAAACGGGCTTGGATGTTCCAGGCGTCGGGCTTCGACGTCATGTCGCGCATTTCAAAGTGATCGGAAAAACCGTCCGTCGGCGCGGCGCCCGTTCCCCACCAGGCGATGGGGGTGAAGACCATGTAGAGGCCGTTCGTGGCACAAAGCGCGACGAGTTCGTCCATGAGGCGGGCGTGTTCATTCTCGACGAACGCGCCGTCGGGCGTGGAGAACTGGCGCTCGAAGCAGTGGATGCGGACGCAGCCGAGGCCGAGGCGGCGGAAGTGCGCCACGTCTTCGCGCATGACGGCGGAGATGTCCGCGCCTAGGCGTTTTAGCTCTGCGTGGTCGATGGCAAACGGTGGGTAGTAGTTCACGCCGATAAGCGCCACTTCGGACTGGTCGTCCGTCCAGCGGAGAACGCCGTGTGCGTCCACGTGCGCGGCGCGGTTGGCCGACGGAACGGCCATGGCGGCCAGCGCTATCGCCGCCGCGAACAGGAAAATAGGAAATTTCATGCGCCCAGTATACCACAAAGAGGATTAGAAATCGGTTCGCGCCAACGGTTTTTTGCTATAATGTCCACGCTATGAAACCGCTCGCCACCAACATCGCCGACTTCGAGACCCTGCGCAAGGCGGGG
>CAYZYQ010000079.1:0-10565 GCA_964482645.1 uncultured Lentisphaeraceae bacterium
GCTAGAATGGACACGCTATGAAAAAACTCATACTGCTCAGTTTGATTGCCGCCGTCTGTGCGGCGGAGGCCGCGTTGCGGAGCGTTACGCCCGTACCGCAGAACGCGGATGCGAAAAGCTGGTGGATGTCCCGCCACAACCAGAAAATGGATCTCGTCAGAAAAGGCGGCGAGAAAATCGTCTTCCTCGGCGATTCCATCACGCATTTCTGGGAATCGAACGGACGGGAGGTTTGGGACAAGTACTTCGCCCAGGGACGCTACAAGGCGTTGAACCTCGGCTTCTCGGCCGACCGCACGGAACACGCGCTTTGGCGTATCGCGCACGGCGAATTGGACGGCTACGAGGCCAAAGCCGTTGTATTGATGCTTGGCACGAACAACGCCGGCCATTTCCCCTTTGAACAGGAACCGCCAGAGGACACCATCGTCGGCATGAAAGCCGTGCTGGATGCGATTCGCGCCCATCAGCCGAAAGCGAAGATTGTCTTGTGCGCGATCTTTCCGCGCGGCGTGGACGCGACGGACGGTGCGCGTCGGCGCAACAACGTCGTGAACAAGGAACTCGTCAAGTTCACGAACGGGAAGGACATTCTGTGGTGCGACTTCTCGCAGCAGTACTTGACGCCCGCGGGCGTTCTGCCGTCCGAAATCTTTCCCGACCGTCTGCATCCGGCGGCGTGTGGTTATGAGACCTGGGCGGCGGCCGTGCTGCCCTACCTTGATTTCGCGCTCGATGCGCACGAAGGCGACGGACGGATTTTCGCGCCGCGTGGCGCGGCATGGGCGGATCCTGCGCAGTTCGCGAAGGATGCCCCTGTGACGGTGACGCCGGCGACGCTGTTTCCGGCGGGCGGCTGGTGGAAAGACCGGCCGGTACAGAAACGCGCGGAGATCGTGGACGGGCCGAAAGCGTACGATGTGGTTTTCGTGGGCGATTCGATCACCCACCGTCTGGAACGCGCGGGCGGTGGCGGCGAGAACGTGTGGGCGGACTTCACGAACGCCTACACCTGCCTGAACCTCGGCTACGGCGGCGACCGAACGCAGCACGTCGTGTGGCGTCTGGAGAACGGCGAACTCGAAGGCTATACGGCGAAAGCGTTTGTCTTGATGATCGGCACGAACAATCCGGATCGACCGGAATCCGTGGCCGCCGGCGTGAAGCGGATTCTTGCCGTCATTCGCGCGAAACATCCGAACGCGAAAATCGTGCTGCATCCGATTTTCCCGCGTGGTGCGACGGCGCAGGATGGCGCACGGCAGCGGAACGAAGCCGTGAACAAAATCATCAAGGGTTATGCGGACGGCACGACTGTCCGATGGCTCGACTTCAACGCGCAGTTCCTCGACGCGGCCGGAAACCTGCGGCCGGGACTCATGTTTCCCGACAATCTCCATCCCGCCCATGCGGGCTATCTCATTTGGCGCGACGCGCTTCTGCCGATGTTGAAGGAGATCGTCGGGAAGTAGGGTGGTTGATGGTGAAGTGGGGCAATGCTGCGGGGATCCGCCATCTTGCTTGCGTGGAATTCGATAATGGTGTAGAATATCACTTTATTTGCTTGAAACCAAGGATTGCGTACAGATGAAAGTTTGTAAATTCGGCGGAAGTTCGCTCGCGGATGCGAAGCAGCTGACCAAGGTGATCGACATCGTTCTCGCGGACCCGCAGCGTCGTATGGTCGTGGTCTCTGCGCCCGGCAAGCGTAACAAGTCCGATACGAAGGTGACAGATTTGTTGATTGCCCTCGCGCAGGCCGCGCTCGACAAGAAGGACGTCAAGGCACCGCTTGCCGCCGTGGTGGCCCGCTACGCGGCGATGGCGAAGGATCTCGACCTTGGCGAAGAAATCGTCATGAAGATCGAGGCCGATCTCAAGGCGCGTCTGGCGGTTTCCAAAAAGGATCCGGGGTTGTTCATGGACACGCTCAAGGCCGCTGGCGAGGACAACAGCGCGAAGCTGACCGCCGTGGCGTTCGCGAAGCGCGGCGTGAAGGCCCGTTATGCAAGTCCGAAGGACACGGGCATGGTGCTGGAGGGCGAAAGCGGTAATGCGACGCTCGTCGAGGAATCCTACCGTCGTTTGGCGCGGTCGTTCGCCGATTTCGAGGGCATCGTCGTCTATCCCGGCTTCTTCGGCTACCGTAAGGACGGCACGGTGGCCACGTTCCCGCGTGGCGGCAGCGACATCACCGGGTCTATTCTCGCAACGGCGGTCCGTGCCGACGTGTACGAGAATTTCACGGACGTCGACAACGTCTATCCCGTCGATCCGCGTATCGTGCCGGAGGTGAAGGAGGGCATCGACACGATGACCTACCGTGAAATGCGCGAGTTGTCCTACGCGGGATTCGGCGTGTTCAACGACGAGGCGATTGCTCCCGCCGTGAACGGCCGCATTCCGATCAACGTGCGCAACACGAACCGTCCGTCCGAACCGGGTACGATGATTCAGCAGAGCCGCCGTGTGACGCCGGGCACCGTGACGGGCATCGCGGCGGCGGATGGTTTCTCGAATATCATCATCGATAAGTATCTGATGAATCGCGAAGTCGGGTTCACGCGCCGTGTGTTGGCGATTCTCGAAGAGGAAGGTGTTTCCTACGAGCATATTCCGAGCGGCATCGATTCCATCTCGGTCATTCTGCGTGGCGACAAGTTCACGGCCGTCCGCGAGAAGAAGGTCGTGGCGCGGATCAAGCGCGAACTCAAGCCTGACAGCGTGATCGTCACGCACGACTACGCGATGATCATGGTGGTGGGCGAGGGTATGGCGTTTTCCTCCGGCATGATTGCCAAGGCCACGAACGCGCTCGCCGAACACGGTATCAACATCTCGATGATCAATCAGGGCGCAAGTGAAATTTCCTTCATGATTGGTATTCGCAGCTCTGACCGCATCAAAGCCGTCCGCGCCCTCTATCAGGCTTTCTTCGGCTGAACGTCCGCGTGCGTCCCGACGGGGATGCACAAACATCAGGTCAAGGATTGACAAGAAAAAAAAAAATGTATAAAATGATAATGTCTTCGCTAACTAGAGTTTAACCCAAGCGGTCGTCCATCGGCCGCACAAAAGGAGTGTGGCATGATGAGACGAATGGTTGCCGTCGCGACGGTCGTATCGCTGGCGACGGTTGCGGGTCGCGCCGCGATTGTTGTGACGGATTTCAAAGGGTCGCCGAATGTACCCGGTACGGCGGTGCTTTCGTTCAACGCATCGACGGTTGCACGTGAATTGTGGTGCACGTGGGATGGAACGGACAAGGGTGCTGCGTTCGCCGACTGGTCGTCGAACGAGCGCGTTGGAACGGTGGCCGCACACACGACATCGTTGACGGCAGTGTTGCCCGAAGGCGCGAAAGGGGCGTCGGTGGCGCGTTTCTTTTTGCTGCCGGTGGGTGGCAGCTACGCGGTTGATTACATTCGGAGTACGGGAAAGTCCTGCATCGACACGGAGTTCAAACCGACACCGACAACGGCCGTGTCGGCGGAAGCCGAACCGCTCGATCTCTACACCACGCAGCAGCGCCTGTTCGGAACCGCCAGCGATACAGCATTGACCGTCGTGTCGTATTTTTCAGGGGGACGTGTTTGGAGTTGGTCGTTTAATGACAACGTCGGCAACTGGGCATGGACGCAAAATCCACCATGTCCACTGCGGACGCGCATGACGTTGGACGGTCTTAAGGGTTATATGGAACTTACGTTTGGAGGCGTTGTTGTCGCTTCCAATAACATGCCGACCGTGCGTACGCAGACGGCATCGACATCGCTTGTTCTTCTCGGAACTCCGGTCGTGTCGGGTGGATATGTTCAGTTCATGAAAGCGTTGTTCTACGGCGCGACGATTGACGACAACGGGTCACGTGTGGCTGACTATCGTCCGTACGTCCAGAACGGCGTGGCAGGTGTTCGTAACAGTGTGGATGGTTCGTTTCGTGCGAGTGCAACGGACGTGCCGTTCATTCCCGGTGGACGTACGGACTGTCCGTCGGCGGGCGTTGAAACGGGGACGACGCTCTACCTTTCCTCGTTGCGGCGTGGCGACGTGTGGAGCGATGCGGCGTACATCTGGGATTTTACGCGAGCCGATCGCAACGATGATGGGCAGGTGGCGGCGGACGAAATTCGCAATGCGCTACAGCATGGGACGGGCGAAGACAAGACGGCCGTCGTCTGTTCATCCGCGTCCGTCTCCGGTGCGAACGGGAAGGGTGTCACATGGGGACGTGGAAGCGTGTCGATGCCGTCGCGCGGATTTGCTCTGGAGGATTCGACCTATCTTGACATTCCCGCCGTCTACAAAATCGAAAACGGAGCCACCAATGCGTGGCGTAATGGCATCAGAATTGAAAACGCGACCATCCCCGGGAGTGTCACGGTGGTCGCCCGCCTCATGGTGCGCAATTTCGCCTACAATGGATTCGTCAATTCACCCAGTTGGTTTCTGAACAACGGGCTTGACTGGGGCGCGTGTCGGGGTGTCCAGTTTGGATTCAACCCGACGAATGACGGGGGTACGAATGCTGTACCGCGGTTTTTACAAGGGCAAACATCTGTTACGTCCGCGTCTGGGCCTACGTTGCAGACGAACACGTGGTACGATGTCGCGTACAGTCTCCACGATAACGGCGATCAGACGGGGACTTGGATGATGGCAGTTTCGGAAACCCATTCCGGCGAAAAGGGCGTTTGGGTCGATGCAGGGACGTTCTCCCACGTGTTCACGAACGAGCTGGCGCGTGGTGCGAGTCGTATTACCATTGGTGGTGAGGAGGCTGGCAACGGATGGTTGGCTGTGCGGGGGGGCAGTAACGGTGGTAAGGGGTTCAATGGTTGCATCCAGCGTATTGCGATGTGGCCACGCGCGTTGTCGCGTGACGAAATCGCCGAGGCTTTCGTCCAGGCCGCGCCACTCGTTCGCGTGGGGACGGAAAACGGCTCATCGGGTGAATTCGGTTCTATCGAGGAAGCGGCGGATACGTTTGACGCCGAGCAGGAGCCGTGGAGCCGTTTCTGCGGCACGTTGTCTGCCGCCCATCCGTTGGCGACGATTACGACGAAAATGCGTGATGGCTCCCGTACCGTACCCTACGTGCTGTGCGTTCGGGGCGTGTCGGGTACGGCGGCCGTCGAGGCGTTCATCGACGGTGTGTCACTGGGACAGCGGGCGTTCACGACGGGCGCAGCAAAATCGTGGTTCGTGCCTGTGAAAGTGTTGGCACGGAAGACGGGAGATGTGACCGTGGAACTACGTTGGCGGTCGGGCGGTACATTGACGCTAGATACGGTTGAACTCTCCGGCTCGGCGATGCTGGGCATCGCAAACGGCAATTCTTCGGACTTTTCGCAGGAAGGTACGACGGAGAAACAGAGCTACGCAGGGCAATGGAACTGGAAGCGGTATGCGCGGGCGGTTCTTTCCAACAATCGACACGCCACCACGGAAGTCAATTTCTGGGTTCCGCCAGAACTGGCCGCGAAAAACGCATTCCGTTATACGTCGCGTGTGTGCGACCAGGGTGGGGATGCGAACGGAGTGCTTGTCAACGATTACGGCTTCACGAAGAACCAGTGGCCGTTCACGATGTTCATGAACGGCAAGGCCGTCTACGAGACGCAGGGGATGCCGTCACAAACGACGTTTTCCGCCATGTTCGAAAAGGGCGAACTGAAAGCGGGATGGAACAAACTCTTGTTCCTCGCGCATGCACCAGCATCCGCCGTCTACTGGATAACCTTCGACTACCACCGTCTCGAAGTCATTGAAAACCCCACGCCGACAATTCTCATGTTCCGTTAACCCCAAGCGGCGTAATTGAAAGGCCGTAAGCGTGCCCGTAGTCGATTTTATGTTGGGAAAGAACAAACATTCGTGTGCGCTCCGACGGGGACGACCTTGACGAACGTCGCCCGCGCGGCGGCCCATGCGTCCAGCAGACGTTTCGCTTTCGGCGAACCAGTCCGCTGGACGTGTTCTTTAAGAAGGCTTTTTAGTTCCATTTCGGATGCCGAGCCTGCGTCAATCGTTTCAAGGTCGATGGAGTCGAGGTTGCAGCGCAAATCGAAATCGCCCGCTTCGTCCAGCACGTAGGCGACGCCGCCGGTCATGCCCGCGCCAAAATTGACACCGGTGGAACCGAGTACGACCACACGTCCGCCCGTCATGTATTCGCAACCGTGGTCGCCCACGCCTTCGACGACGAGCGTGACACCCGAATTACGGACGCCGAACCGTTCGCCCGCCTGTCCATTGATGAAGATGGCGCCCGCCGTGCCGCCGTAGGCGATGACGTTGCCGGCGACGACGTTCTCTTCCGGAACGAGCGCCGCGCCACGTGGCTTAATCGTGAGGATGCCACCGGACAAACCTTTCCCGACGAAGTCGTTTGCCTCGCCGACGAGGTTGAAGGTGACGCCCGGTGCGAGGAACGCGCCGAAGGACTGTCCGGCTACGCCCGTGAAGTTCACGGTGATCGCCCCGTCGGGCAACCCCGTCGCGCCGAACCGCGCGGCGATTTCACCCGCGAGGCGCGTTCCGACCGTTCGATTGACGTTGCTAATCGTGGCATCACACACGGCATGGATGTGCGGCCGTGGCTTGTCGAGGTTGAGCTTCGGGAGCAGATGCGTATCGTCGTAGTGATCGAGCGGCGCCGGAATGAATGCCGGATCGTGGCGGACGCGGCCTTCTTCCCGTGCGAAAAGACGCGCGAAATCAAGGCCGTACCTGGCGGCGAGCGGGGATGTGTCGAGCAAATCCGTGCGTCCGCAGGCGTCGTCGAGCGACCGTAGACCAAGGACGGCGAGTTGTTCACGCACATCTTCCGCGAGGAAGCGGAGGAAGGTGACGACGTGTTCGACGCGGCCGCGAAAACGTGCGCGGAGACAGGCGTCTTGCGTGGCGATGCCCACGGGACACGTGTTGCAGTGGCAGCGGCGATCCATGACGCAGCCGAGCGCGACAAGAAGCGCCGTGCCGAAAGCGAACTCCTCCGCGCCGAGAAGGGCGGCGACCACGACGTCGCGTCCGGTTTTCAATTGGCCGTCGCACTGGACTTTTACGCGGCCGCGCAAGCCGTTCTTGACGAGCGTTTGCTGCGCTTCGGCGAGGCCGAGTTCCCACGGCAGCCCTGCGTGTTTCAACGAGGTCAGCGGTGCCGCGCCCGTACCGCCGTCGTAACCCGAAACCACCACGACATCGGCATGTGCTTTCGCCACACCGGCGGCGACGGTGCCCACGCCCGCTTCTGAAACGAGCTTGACGGAGATGCGGGCGTTCGGGTTCGCGGCGCGGAGATCGTAGATGAGTTGCGCGAGATCTTCGATCGAGTAGATGTCGTGGTGCGGCGGCGGTGAGATGAGCGTGGTGCCAGGTTGCGCATGGCGAAGTTTCGCGATGAACGTATCAACCTTGTGTGCGGGAAGCTGACCACCTTCGCCGGGCTTCGCGCCTTGGGCGAGTTTGATTTGAATGTCCTTCGCGTTACGGAGGTAGTGGATCGTCACGCCGAAGCGGCCGGAGGCAACCTGTTTGATGCCACAGTTCCTGTCCGTCCCGAAGCGCTCCGCGTTCTCGCCGCCTTCGCCGCAATTCGACATGGAACCGAGTGCGTTGAACGCCTGGGCGATCGTTTCGTGCGCCTCCGGCGAAAGCGAACCGAGGGACATCGCACCGCCGACGAAATGACGTACGATGGATTCGACGGGTTCGACCGCATCAAGCGGAATCGCCGGACGTGGTTTGAATGTGAACAGCGAACGTAACGTGACGCGGTGTTTCGACACGTCGTCGAGCGCGGCCACGTACCGTTTGAACGCCGCATCGTCGTTTTCACGCACGGCATGTCGAAGTGCCGTCACCGCATCGGGCGTCCAGAGATGGTCTTCGCCGTTCGGACGCACACGGTAGAGTCCGCCCGCGTTCAACGGTGTCGATGGCTGGTTGGGCGTATTCGCGTCGGTCACAACGAGGCGGCGTTCGAGCGCCGCGAAGTCGAGGCCGCCGACGCGGGAGGGCGTACCGGCGAAACAGGCGGCGATGACGTCCGGGGCGAGGCCCACGCACTCGAAGATCTGCGCTGAACGATAACTGCGGAGGGTGGAGATGCCCATTTTCGACATGATTTTCAGCAGCCCCTTGTCGACGGCCTGGATGTAATTCGCGGCGGCCGAGACAGGATCGTCCGCATGGCGCGCGCAGACCGTTTCGAGCGCGAGGTACGGGTTGACGGCCGTCGCGCCATAGCCGAGCAGGACGGCGAAATGGTGGATCTCACGGACTTCGCCCGATTGGACGACGAGGCCGACGGAAGGTCGCAACCCGGCGGCGACGAGGGCACGGTTGACGGCGGCCGTGGCGAGCAGGGACGGGATGGCGAACTGTCCCGTCAGCACGGCGCGGTCGGAGAGGACGATGATACGTGCACCCGAACCGACTGCGGAGACGGCCGTCTGCGCGAGGCGGCCGAGGGCGGCTTCAAGGCCACAGCCGTCAAACGCCAAAGAGAGGACACGGGACGGATAGCCACGATTGGCTACGGTGGAGAGGCGGGCGAGTTCGTCGTCCGTCAGCACGGGACGGCGCAGTTTGATGAGTCGCGCATGGGCGGGCGTTTCTTCGAGGATGTTGCCCACGTTGCCGATGTAGGTCATGAGCGACATGACGAGTTCTTCGCGAATTGGGTCGATGGGCGGATTCGTGACCTGTGCGAAGAGCTGGTGGAAATGGTCGAAAAGCATCCGCCGCTTCGACGAAAGGACGGGCAGGGCGGCGTCATTACCCATCGAACCGACGGGTTCGCGCCCGGTTTCCGCCATCGGATCGAGGATGAGTTCGAGATCTTCGGTCGTATAGCCGAACCGCCGTTGTTCGACAAGCAAGTCGTGATTGACGGTCGACGGGACGATTTCGGTGAAAAGGCCTTGGATGAGAATGCGGTTCTCCTCAACCCAGCGACGGTAGGGACGGCGACGTGCGGCGCGGGTTTTGATTTCGGCGTCTTCCATCAACCGGTGGTTCGGGAGGTCGAGGTAGATCATTGCGCCGGGTTTCAGGCGGCCGTGGCGGACGATGCCGTCGGGGTCGAGGTCGAGGACGCCGGTTTCCGAGGCGAGGACGAAGAGGCCGTTTTTCATGAGCGTCCAGCGGGCGGGGCGAAGGCCGTTACGGTCGAGCGCGGCACCGGCCGTGATACCGTCCGTGAATGCGACGGCCGCCGGGCCGTCCCAAGGCTCCATGAGTGCGGAGTGGTATTCGTAGAAGCCGCGCACGTCGTGTCCCATGTGGTATTTCACGCCCCACGCCTGTGGCATCAACATGAGCATTGCGTGGGCGGGGTCGCGTCCGGCCGCCACGAGCAGCTCGAACATATTGTCGAGCGATGCGGAATCGGATTGTCCGTCGCGGATGAGCGGGAAGAGTTTTTTGATGTCGTCGCCGAAGACGGGCGTGGCGAGTGCGGCCTCACGTGCCCGGAGGGCGTTGAGGTTTCCTTTGAGCGTGTTGATTTCGCCGTTGTGGGCGAGCATCCGGAAGGGGTGCGCGAGTTCCCACGTCGGAAACGTGTTGGTGGAATACCGTTGGTGGACGATGGCCAGCGCCGTCGTGAAATCCGCGTCTGCCAGATCGGGATAGAACCGTTCGACCTGCGAGGCGAGAAGGAGGCCCTTGTAGACGATCGTGCGCGTGGAGAACGAGCAGATGTAGCCCGCGTGCAACCGCTTTTCGATTTCGCGCCGGATGATGTAGAGGCGGCGTTCGTCCGCGCCCGTCACGAACAGCTGGCGGATGCGCGGCAAAACGCGGCGGGCGACGGGACCGACGGCGTCGGGGACAACGGGGACGTCGCGCCAGGCGAGAACCGTCGCGCCGTTCGCCGTGATCGTTGTTTCAAAAAGAGCTTCTTCGCCCACGGCGCCGAAGATCATGGCCACGCCGTAGGTACCACGTGGCGGAAGATGGGGCATGATTTTGCGGAAGAACGTATCGGGAATCTGGAGCAGCAGCCCCGCGCCGTCGCCGGTGTCGGGGTCGTTCCCCGTGGCGCCGCGGTGGAGCAAGCGCTTCAGAATCGTGATACCCTTGACGAGGATGTCGTGCGAGGCGACGTTGTTCAAGTCGGCGACGAGGCCGACGCCGCAGGCGTCGTGCTCGAACGTCCGATCGTAGAGTCCGTGTTGTCGGTCTTCCATGTTCGTGTTCCTTTGGCAGGGAGAAAAGCACGAACCATGCCACATAGGGACGGACGGGCGGACATGAACGTATGCCCGACATTGCTCGACCGTCGGTGGAAAAACGCCAAAAGGATTTTACACGCGGTGTAAGGGCGACGCATTTGGAAAACCGTCGTTCCGTGTTCGTTCGCAGATACGAACCAGATGTTACAAAGCCGTCGTTTTCGATGGGGATTTGCGTTGGAATTGAAAAAAAAAAAAAACATTTTTTGTCATCCACTCCCCTTGTTTTTTCTTGCGAAAAGTGGCAAAATGTCTGCGTGGCGTTTTAGGTTGCGAAAGGATGTTGTGCGTACGGGTTTGAGCGGGTCGTGTGGCTCGCCCCGT
>CAYZYQ010000079.1:10665-14267 GCA_964482645.1 uncultured Lentisphaeraceae bacterium
CCCGTTTGCGCTCTTTGCGGTGTATGCGAACAAGGATCTGGTGGAGGACGAGGATGGATTCTCGTCCTTCGGGACGCATCGTCTCTATTCCTTCAAGGTCTGGCGGAACGGGACGCTTCTGCACGATTGCGTGCCCTATCGTCAGAACGGCGACGCGAACGTCGGCCTCTATGACCGCGTGGCCGGACAGGAGCTTTCCAAATACCGGTCTCGGACTTTCATCGCCGGGCCTGATTGCGCGACGAACCTCGCCGTGGCGGTATCGGCGGAAACGCTCTTCGTCGGCCCGGACGCCGTGCCGCCCTCGCCGGTCGTCACGGATTCGGCGACGGGGCGTGTGCTTGTGCCGGGCATGGACTACACGGTCGAGGACGTTCAGACGGCGGCGGCGGACGTGCGCTGCGCAACGGTCAAGAGCCGTACGGGCAGTGGCGCCGCCGGGGAGAAACGCACATGGTACTCCACGCTTGCGGTTCCGCCGCCAGGCTACACGCGCCTGGAATACATCGAGGGCGACGGCGCCGCGATGCTCATGACGGACTACGTGCCGAATCCGCAGACGGACGTCCTCTCGATCGACTATGCGTTCACACGACTTGAAACGACGGCGTTTCTGTGCGCCCGCGAGTACGCCGGCGCCGCCTCGAACGCCGGCCGCAGCTGGTCGTTCTGCGCGTTTCCGACCGCTTCGCCCATGCCGCCCCATGGCTTCTATCGCTTCGACTACAATCGGGGCGTTTTTACCACAGGGCCTGTGGGCGAGTTTGCCGTGGGGGCGAGGTGCACGGCGACGCTTTCCAACAACGTCGCAATCGTCAGCTGCGGCGGCCAGCTGGCGCCGGAGATTCAGACGGACTTCACGGCTGCGGGCGGCTCGCTCATGTTCTATGCGTTCTACGTCAGCGAGACGCTTCAGAACGTCAATTCGATTTCGCACCACCGGATGTACGGCTGCACGGTTCGCCGTGCGGGCGAACTGCTGCACGACTGGATTCCCGTGCGGCGCGAGTCCGACGGACTGGTGACACTGCTCGACCGTGTGTCGGGCGAAGCGCTGACGCCCATTTTCAAGCCGGGGGAAACGGGTGCGTTCATTGCCGGGCCGGCCTGCGGGAAGCAGGGCGTCCGGGTTGCGGACGTGCCCGTGCAGGTCTGGGACGGAACCGCACCCTGCACGCCGGCGTTGGACGTGCGCGCCGTCGTGGACGGGCGTTCGCTCGTGCTCGGCGAAGACTACAGCGTCGTCTATTCGGACAACGCGGCGGCCGGCAATGCCACGGCCACGGTGACGGGCGTCGGCGACTGGGCGGGGCTGCGCGTCGTCGTGCCGTTTGTCGTCGAACGCGCCCTGCCGGCCGGCTACACGCGGCTGGACTACATTCAGGGCGACGGCCGGTCGTATTTCCTGACGGACTGGACGGTGCGTCCGTGGGAAGACCGCATGGAGACGGAAATCGAATTCACGCAGACGAACGTCGACGCGGCTCTGTGGTGTTCGCGGGGAACCACAACGCAGGATCGAAGCGTGACGGTTTTCCAGCTGGCCTCGGGTCTTTTCAGAAACGACTATGCAAACAAGGCCCCAAAATTTGCGCAGGGGAACGGCGTTCACGTCGATACGCGCTACCATGTCGTCTGTGCCAACGGACATCTGCGGCTGGGGGACGTGGCGGAATCGACGAACTGGCCTATTACGTGGTTTACGGAGGCGGGCGGGCCGTTGATGTTCTGCGCGTCCTACGTCAACGGAACGGGGAACAATCTCAACTACTACTCGACGCATCGGATCTTCGGCTTTTCCATCTGGCGGAACGGCCGGCGGGAACGGGCGTGGGTGCCGGTGAAGAACGCGGACGGCGTGGCGACGCTGTACGACGTCATGCAGGGCGATGAGCTGACGCCGATGGGCGCGGGGGCGTTCATCGCCGGGCCGGTTCGGGCCGCGTTCGACCTCTCCGTGCGCAATCAGCCGTGGGACGGCGTGAAGAAGGTGAAGCCGTCCGTTGTGGCGACGAACCGCGTCACGGGCGCGGAACTGGTGCGGGGCGTGGAGTACCGGACGACCGTGTTCACCGACGCCGAAGCGGGGCAGGGGCGTGTCGTGGCGACGGGGTTTGCGTCGTATGCGGGACAGCGGGCGACGGCCGACTTCAAGGTCTACGCGGCGTTGCCGGACGGCTATGAACGGCTGGAATACGTTCAGGGCGACGGGAAGTCGGCCTTGCCGACGACGTTCCTGCCGAATCCCCAGACGGACAAGATCCAGGTCGACTGGGCGGTGGACGATGCGTCGATGGCGGGCGTCTTCTGTGCGCGAGTCGATTCAAAGAACATGTCGTGGTCGTTCTGTCTCATCCCTGCGCCGTTGTGGGGACGCTTTGACTACGGTTCGCTGCAACATGGGTTGAATCGCGGCGGACTTGCGTTCGGTTGCGGCGAACGCCATCGCCTGGTCGTCGAGAATTGCCATGTAACGCTCGACAACGGCTGGACACTTGAGGGGAGCGGCGATGCGTCGTTCACGGAGGCGGGCGGCCCGCTGATGATCGGCGGCTACTATCGGGGGACGCCCGACAACGTCACGCACTATGCCCGTCTGCGCGTGTACGACTTCAGGGTCTGGCGTTCCGGCACGTTGCTCCACCACTGGGTTCCCGTTCGGACGGCGGACGGCGTGGCGACGCTCTACGACGTCGTGACGCAGACGGCGCTGACGCCCACCTGTCTCCCCGGCGGGGCGTTTCTCGCCGGACCTGCCTGGCCCACCGATCCGGTTCCGCCGGCCGGCACGATTCTCATCCTGCGGTGAACCCCGTCCCGCGTTGTTCGTCATAATTTTACATGATGCGGGGCGAATGGCAACCCAAGTGGCACAGGAGATCCCTAAAGCGTTTTGGCAAGACGTGAATGACAGTCACAGGTGGTCTCTCCTTGGTGGTATCCCAATTTTTCGGGGCAAGGGTGGCTTGTCGCGCACGGATGTCTTCTGAAAAGCGGAGTTGAGGTCAATGGCGCATTTACCCGTCAATCCATGCGGACGAATTGAGCCGACCGTGAAGCTTTGATTACGTTACGGACGAATCCGTACGGACGAATTGAGCTGGCTGTGAAGATTAGATTACGTTGTGGACGAATCCATTTCAGAATCCTAACCCTCCAATTCATAGTCCGTTTCCGTAGCCCAGTCTCGCATCCATAGCTTGTTTCCGTAGTTTATCACAATATTCATAGTGAATTTAAGTAGTTTCACGGTTGTTTTCGCGTTTCATATGGAATCCCCATCTGTTCCATTTTCTCCGTGCCGTTTTGTAGGATTACGTTGCGGACGAAATTCTCGTGCAGCGGAATGACGATGTGGAGGGAAGGCGTTTCGGGGGGCTTCAATTTTTGGGTGGAGGATAGGTCGTTTTTGTGTTTGGTAGTCGGGCTGGTTGCGGTCGGATTGATTGGCGGTCGAGCCGGTTGAAGGTTTGGTCGGTTGGCAGCCAGACCGGTTGGTGGTCAAGCCGGTTGAAGGTTGGACGGCGTTCCATCTTACAGACATCTACAGTTCGTCCGCAACATAATCTCACAAAACAAAGACGATGTATTTACCTACGATT